>JBJXDT010000120.1:0-24325 GCA_046153505.1 Methylophilaceae bacterium
TGTGAAGTATTTTTAAGCTGTGGTTCAGCTTGTAACACTTCCAAAACCCATTGTGCGTATTCCTGCCAATCGGTCGCCACATGCAAATAGGCACCTGTTTTTAATTTACTACACAGCAACTTAATAAACGTTGCTTGAATTAGCCTGCGCTTATGGTGGCGCTTTTTGTGCCAAGGGTCAGGAAAAAAAATATGTACCCCATCAAGGCTCGCGTCGGGCATCATATGTTGCAACACTTCAACTACATCGTGCTGAATAATGCGGATGTTGGTAAGCGCTAGCTCTTGGTTTAACTTAAGCAGGCTGCCAACACCCGGCGTATGCACTTCTACCGCAAGAAAATCACAATCTGGCAAGGTTTGGGCAATTTTTGCTGTGCTTTCACCCATGCCAAAACCAATTTCAAGGATTTTTTTCGAGTCATTTCGTCCAAAAACTTGATTTATATCGAGTGATTTTTCGGCGTAATCTATGCCGAACTGCGGCCATTCACTTGCCAGCGCACGCTCTTGACCTTTAGTTAAACGGCCTTGACGCAATACAAAGCTGCGAATGCGGCGATGTTGCGGGTTTTGAATATCTTGTAAATTTTCGTCAAGTTCTGTCATTGCGCGCATTATAAAGTATGTGCTTTATCGCCGCTTAAAAAACCCAACAGCGGCGCATCAAAATTTTTAGTAAACGCAATTACCTTAAATAGCTCGCCCATTTCGGCAGGTGAGAGTAATTTTTGTGCGGACGATGCAAGCTTCATATACTGTGGCGAATCAGGCGAGTGCTGCGCCATAATATCCAAAATACCGCAATTCATTAAAAATTGGGCTTGTGTCGTATAGCCTGCAAGGCTTACTCCATTATGCGTTTCAGCCATGTTTAAATTAGCTATTTGACTAAAATTGACGTGCGCAGTAATGTCTTGCAAGCCAATATTAATGAGTGGATTGCTGTGCGCATAATGCTGAAAATGGCACATCAGCGTGCCCTGATTACGTTGCGGGTGATAGTATTCGCGCGCCGAAAAACCGTAATCAATTAATAAAATCGCACCCACTTCGAGCGCATCTGCCAAACTATGAATTAAACCCTTTGCTGCGGGGCAAAACTCTGTGAGGTACTGCTCTGGAAGGCAATATCCATGGGCTTCTTTGGCTATCTCTTTATTTGCTAAAGGTTTGTCTTGCCAGACCAAATCTCCCTCAAATGCTAGACCACGCTCAAACAAATCACCCTTATTACTATAAATAAGATGCACGGGGAGCGCATCCAACACTTCGTTCGCCAAAATTAAGCCTACAAAATTTTCAGGTAATTTTTCTAGCCAAACCACACGATTAAACAACGCATCAGACAATGCATTTTTTAGTGTTTCATGCTGAACTTGCCGTAAGTGATCACTCACATCTAAAATATAATAATGGTCTGGCAGCGCATGCAGCGCTTGTAGTTCCAGCAACAAATCCGCCGCTAATTTGCCTGTACCAGCACCCAGTTCCAAAATATTGCCTTGACTGGCAGTCAATATTTGCGCGGCTTGACGCGCAATACTTTGTGCAAATAACGGAGAAATTTCTGGCGCAGTGACAAAATCTCCCGCTCCTTTTTCAGTATCTGCGAACTTTTGCAAGCCGCCGCTGTAATAACCTAATCCTGACGTATAAAGTGCCATGTGCATAAATTCTGCGAACGAAAGCCAGCCTCCGCAATCAATTATTGCTTGCTGAATAAGTTGGCGCAGTAGCTGGCTGTGCACTTGCTGCTCGAGAGATGGAATAGGTAATGCAACCATAAGGCTCTATAATAATCGAAAACTGAGAAACCCTTTTGAATAGCTTAGAATGAATAGTTTAGTAGATAAAATTGTACTGATTACTGGCGGTGCTAAACGTGTGGGTGCGGCTATCTCTCGCCAGTTGCATAGCGAAGGTGCAAATTTGATGATTCACTACCGCAACTCGGAGTTTCATGCGCACGCATTAAAAGAAGAATTGAATATGCTACGCCCCAACAGCGTTGCTATTGTTAAGGCAGATTTATTAGAAACCGATAAACTGCCAAAACTAATCAGCGCAACAATTAATCAATTTGGCAAGTTGGATGTATTGATTAACAACGCCAGCAGTTATTATCCGACGGAATTAGGCAAAATCAACGAAAAAAATTGGCTTGATTTAATCGGCAGCAACCTCAAAGCACCGATGTTTCTAGCGCAAGCCGCCGCGCCAGAACTGCGCAAAAATTATGGCTGCATTATCAATATCACAGATATGCATATCGAGCGCCCGAAAAAAGGCTACGTAGTTTACAGCGTAGCAAAAGCGGGTTTGGTCACGCTCACCAAATCACTCGCGCATGAGCTCGCGCCAGAAGTACGCGTCAATGCTGTCGCACCTGGCCCTGTGCTGTGGCCAGACGACAACCCCCAATTTGACGAAGTGTATCGTCAACGCGTCATCTCACAAACACTGTTGAAACGTAGCGGTGAAGGCGCAGATGTTGCCAAAGCAGTAAAATTTTTAATCGCCGATGCGCCCTTTATTACCGGCCACGTGCTGGCGGTGGATGGTGGGCGGAGCTTGAATTTATGATAAAACATTTACCCGAGAACCATTCCAACAACTTTATCAAGCTACGAAATAGCTTAATCAGTGCGACAGGTAAGGCAATTGGCGATTACAACATGATAGAGGAAGGTGACACGGTATTGGTGTGCATGAGTGGCGGCAAAGACAGCCATGCGATGCTAATGATTTTGCTCGCATTACAAGAACGTGCACCAATCAACTTTAAACTCATTGCGATGAATCTTGACCAGAAGCAACCAGGCTTTCCTGCGGATATTCTGCCTGCCTACTTCGAGCAACTGGGCATCGATTATCGTATTGTAGAGGCAGACACTTATTCGGTAGTTAAAGAAAAGATTCCTGAAGGTAAAACCACTTGTAGTCTTTGCTCGCGCTTACGTCGCGGCATCATTTATACCACTGCAAAACAGCTGGGCGCTAATAAAATCGCGCTTGGGCATCATCGTGATGATATTGTCGAAACGCTTTTTTTAAACATGTTCTTTGGTGCAAAACTCAAAGCTATGCCGCCAAAGCTTGCTACCAACGACAAACAAAATATCGTGATTCGTCCACTTGCCTACTGCAGCGAGAAAGACATTGCCAGCTATGCACGGCAAATGGCGTTCCCCATCATTCCATGCGATTTATGTGGTAGTCAGGAAAACTTGCAACGCCAAAGAGTAAAAGACATGTTGCAAGCGTGGGAGCGAGAGCAACCAGGCCGTATCAACAATATATTTCGCGCCATTACTAATGTTGAGCCATCACATTTAGCAGATGCTGACTTGTACGACTTTAAGAACTTAAGTCAGGCCAAAACAAATGACGAAGACCCGCTTTTTGGTGATATTGCAACAGATGGCGCGGCGCTTAGCATTGCTAATACCGACGGTAAGCGTATTGAGTTTACACGCAATTGATTGCAGTTTTTACAAATTATATTTTCTAAGTTTCGTTAATGCGTCTTGTGTTTTAGCGCATTCGCTTGCTATCATCTAGCCAATCCTTATATAACAGCCCATAAAATTTACCTATTTAATGTCCAAATTACTCATTGTAGAATCCCCTTCTAAAGCCAAAACGCTTAAAAAATACCTAGGAAATGATTTCGAGGTTTTAGCGTCTTATGGACACGTGCGTGATTTAATTCCTAAAAATGGCGCTGTTGATCCAACCAATCAGTTTGCGATGAAATACGAAATCATCGACCGCAATGCCAAGCACATGGATGCCATTACTAAAGCGGTAAAGAACGCTGATAGTATTTATCTAGCAACCGACCCGGACCGCGAAGGGGAAGCCATTTCATGGCATATTGCAGAAATTTTAGCCGATAAAAAACTACTGAAAAATAAACTACTAAAACGTGTCGAATTCAACGAGATTACGCAAACTGCAGTAAAGCACGCAATTGACCATCCGCGCGATATTGCGATGAATTTAGTGAATGCGCAACAAGCGCGCCGTGCATTAGATTATTTGGTTGGCTTTAATTTATCGCCTTTATTATGGAAAAAAATCCGTCGCGGTCTCTCTGCTGGCCGTGTGCAAAGCCCAGCACTACGGATGATTGTGGAGCGCGAACTAGAAATTGAGGCGTTTAATTCGCAAGAATATTGGAGCATACATTTAGATGCGCTAAAACATGCGCATGGCTTTTCCGCCAAACTGATTCAGCTTAATGGTGAAAAAATTGAGCAGTTCAGCGTGATTAATCATGACCAGCATAATGATGTTGTAGGCAAGCTATTGCTAGCAAGTGCAGGCAAAACCACTGTTAGCCGCGTCGAGAAAAAGCAGCGTAGCCGAAGCCCTGCAGCACCTTTTACTACCTCCACCTTACAACAAGAGGCGGTACGTAAACTTGGCTTTACTACCAGCCGCGCGATGCGTGTTGCACAACAATTATATGAGGGCATTGATGTGGGCCAAGGCACAGTGGGTTTGATTACCTACATGCGTACCGATTCATTTAGTTTGGCAGCTGAGGCGGTAATGCAAATTCGCGACTACGTGAAAAAGAATTTTGAAACTGATTTTTTGCCAAAATCGCCCATCATGTATAAAACCAAAGCTAAAAATGCGCAAGAGGCTCATGAAGCGATTCGACCTACGGACATTAGCCGCACTCCACCAAAAGTACGCCAATATCTAAACGACGAGCAATTCAAGCTCTATGAGATGATTTGGAAACGCACCGTCGCGTGCCAAATGGCGCCTGCCAAATTTGATGCCGTCAGTGTTGATTTGAGTGTTGGAACAGAAGCGAACTTGTTCCGTGCAACTGGACAAACACTTGTGTTTGCTGGATTTATTGCCGTTTATAAAGAAGATACCGACGACGCTGATGACGATGCTGAAGCAAAATTACCTCACCTCGAAACTGGCGAAGTACTGAATGTAGAAAAAATTTACGGTGAGCAGCATTTTACCGAACCTCCACCACGTTTTTCTGAAGCAAGTCTAGTGAAAACACTTGAGGAGTATGGCATAGGGCGTCCTTCTACCTACGCCAGCATTATCAGCACTTTGCAAGATCGCGAATATGTGTTGCTAGACAAAAAACGCTTTACGCCAACCGATGTTGGACGCGTAGTGAATAAGTTTTTGACTGAGCATTTCACACGTTATGTCGATTACGACTTTACCGCCAAGCTAGAAGATGCACTCGATAATGTAGCGAGCGGTGAGCGTGATTGGGTGCCGCTCATGGATGAGTTTTGGCAGGGTTTTAATCAGCAAATTATTAGCAAGGCAGATGTTGATCGCCCAGGTAATGAACTGATTGATGAGGCATGCCCAAAATGTGGCAAACCATTGCAGAAGCAACTCAGCCGATACGGTACGTTTATTGGTTGTACTGGCTATAACGCAGAGCCAAAATGTGATTACAAACGTAGCATGAACGGCACAGCACAAGCCGGAAGCGACCCGGTCACCATAGGCATTGACACAGAAACCAATAAAGAAATTTACTTAATGAATGGCCCCTATGGTCCTTACTTGCAAGTGGGCATGCCCATAGAGGGCGAAAAGAAAAAACCAAAGCGCGTGAGCATTCCCAAAGAAGTGCCCATATCTAGTGTGAATATTGATATTGCTAATATGCTACTTTCATTACCACGTGACTTAGGCCAACACCCAGAAACAGGTAAAAAAATTGTTGCTAACATTGGCCGCTTCGGACCCTATGTGAATCATGATGGTAAATTTAAATCCATTCCTAAAACAGAAAGTGTTTTTAGTATTGATTTGACAGGTGCGGTATCTCTGCTAGCAGCCGCCAATACTGGCCCTGCTCCTATTGTCGACTTAGGTGCACACCCAAGCGGTGAAGGACGAGTTGAAGTGTTCGCAGGTCGCTATGGTCCTTATGTGCAACATGCAAAAATTCGTGCCACCTTACCAAAAAGCATGGCTCCAGAAGAGTTAACTTTTGAAGAAGCTTTGGGCTTATTAGCAGAAAAAGCTGAGAAGGAAGCCGCGAATCCTAAGGCGGTTAGCAAACGCGCTGCACCTAAAAAAGCTTCTGCTAAAAAAGCGAGTCTCAAGTCTGTTACGAAAAAGCCTACCGCAAAGAAAAAAAAGTAGGAGAGAGACAATAAAAAAGCGGCCTAGGCCGCTTTTTTAAAGCTAAATTTACTATGAAATTTTGCCTGATAACACCGTATTAGGTGAGTCAGTATTAGATCCCGTTGTCGTTGTACTGTTATATTCAATCCATTTGCGAATACGATTTGCATCGCCAATTCGGGTGAGTTTTCCGTATGAATCTAAAAGCACAATAATCATGGGCTCACCCACAATTTTTGCCTGCATCACAAGGCATCTTCCAGCTTCATTGATAAAACCGGTTTTAGATAAACCAATTTCCCACTCTCCGCCTCGTACAAGACTATTCGTATTGTTAAAATTTTGTGGGTATTCGCGCTCGCCGATATACACCTCGTGCGATGGGCTCGTGGTTGCCATACGAATTTCTTGATATTGATAGGCGGCTTGCACCATTTTTGCTAAATCTTCCGCCGTAGATACGTTTTCACTTTCTAAGCCCGTTGGATCAACAAAGTGGGTGTTAGTCATACCCAATGCTTGGGCCTTAGCATTCATTGTGCGGACAAAAGCTGTTTGCCCGCCTGGATAATTTGTTGCCAATGATGACGCAGCACGATTTTCAGATGCCATTAACGCCAATTGCAGCATATCACCGCGCGTCAAGCCAGACCCTACTGACAACCGCGAATGCGTACCCTTAATATAATCCACATCTTGATTAGACACGTAAATTGTTTCATCAAGTGATTGTTTTGCATCTAGCATCACCATTGCTGTCATCAACTTGGTAATGCTGGCGATTGGGCTTGGCGAGTTGGTATTTTTTGCATATAGCACTTCACCAGTAGTTTGATTAATAATCAGCGCCTTTGATGATGCCAATTGCAATACACCACTACCATCGTAATTATAGCCCAGCTCATAAGCTTGCTGTCTTTGCGCTTGCAATTGACGCGCAGCGCGCAATTTAACGCTTACACGGTGTGCTCGGCCAGATCGACTAGAAACATTAATGAAATGTTTTTTGCTGGTTTGTATTCGCTTACCAGAATGCTTATTTCCTGCCAAAACGCCCATTGGCGTGGCAACCAAGGCAAATGCCATTACTAAGAATATCGATTTTCTAAAAATTCTATTCACAAACAACCTACCCTTATGTAAAACCTATTAGAAATAATAATAAACAGAAAATTGTTATTTGTCATTAACTTAGCGCATATTTATAAAATAAATATTAACATCTTTACTATTTGTTACCTTTTTGACACAAGTCTCAGCAGTTTGTGCGAAAATAATAGAAATTTTTTTCTAATGCTTCAATATGAAATTTCCACCAAATTTACACTACACATCTGAACATCTATGGGCAAGCCAAGACCCCCATGGTTATTGGCTTGCAGGAATTACCGACTATGCACAAGATTTGCTCGGCGACATTGTGTTTATCGAGCCACCTAAAATTGGTGACATGCTTATTAACGGCAAGCCTTGCGGAATAGTTGAATCTGTTAAAACTGGCTCAGATTTACATGCGCCTATGAATGGGGTAGTGACAGAAATTAACGAAGATTTACTTAGTTCTCCAGAAGGCATAAACGACAAGCCTTATAGCGCTTGGATATTTAAATTTAAACCAACTGATGCAAATGATATTGGCCACTTTATAACAGCTGAAGCGTACACCAAACTGATTGAAAATAATTAGTCTGGCAAGACAAATTTTACTTTAACCAGTAGAGCTTTCAACTCATCAACTAATTGATTTCGCAAATCATGCTCCAAAGCGGGCATTGTCTTCGCTAGCATGCGCTCGACGTTTTGCTGCAGCACTTCTTGTACATTTGGCATGTCGCCATTAACTAACGTGTTAAATTGCTCTCTCACTACCGAGCTTTGCGCTGTTAATTCTTCAGTAAACTTAGTCTTAAGTTCACCCGCCGCTATCGCAAATATGTTCGGAATGGCTTCATTTAAACCTTTTTGCATATGCTCAACCGCATTATTTTGCGCGCTTTCTTGCACACTCACCATTTGCTGCTGTAGCTTATATTCTGCCTTTTTAACAGCAGCTGGCAACAAGCCTTCCAATGATTGCTCAAGTTGACCGTGCAGATCTTGCACCACGCTTTCTTGTATCTCGCGCAACTGTTGGGTCATCTCTTGTTCAGCAGTTTGACTGAGGACTTGTATTTTTACATCCAAGTGCTGCCTTAATTCTTCCTGATGCTGCTCTAGCGCTTTGTCTTTAATCTGAGTTAAGTCTAGCATCAAATCTTGTTCACCGCTTTGTTTAAAACTAGCCAATTGTGCTTGCAAAGCCTCCGTCAACTGGGCTTGATGCTCAGTTAGCGCTTTTTCTTGAAACGCCTTCATGTCCATATCGAGTTGCTTGGAAATTTTAGCATTCGCTTCATTTTTCATCGCATCAATATACGTGCCCAATTCTGAGTTAGCAATTTGGACGGCAACTTGCGAAGATTCGGCGAGTGTGCCCACAAAAGTGCTCGCAGCTTCTGTTTGAATTTCTGCAATTTTTTCGGAAAAGTTATCTTGTGCCAACGCCACACTCGCATGATACATGGCGGGCAACTCTGTTTTTAAATCAGCTTTCACTTTATCCACAAAATCTCGAGTATTTGCTTCTAACGAAGCTTGTGTATTTTTTAGCTCCGATTGCAGTATTTTGATCAAATCTTTTTTGAGGTTATCGCGCAAACTTTCCAATACGGAGTGAATAATCTCCTCTTCTAGCTTAGGTTGCACCTGCGCCACAATTTTTTCTATCAAGTCTGATGTTACATTTAATGAAGAAGTCGCCTGATGAGCGGCCTTTGATTCCCCCTTCGGTTGATAGATCTCTGTTAATACTGGGATTTTATTTTCTGCCAAAACTTTTCCTAATGAGTGACATTTGTTTGTTCAATATGTTTAATTTCGTAACCTCTATCGCGATAAAACTTGAAGCGTTGTCGCGCTGCAGTTTTATCGACTTCGTCTTTGCTCACGAGCTCTACTAACTGTCTAAATCGGCTAAATGCAGTTAGCTGGTGCTGAGTTAGATTAATCAAAATATCGTCTTGAAACAAGTTTTTTTCCTGCCAATCTATCAGCACAGGCGTGTTTCTCGCAAGGGCGTGATTTGAAAGTACATTCGGATAAAAGCTACATGCATTCGCTTGCCACAAGGCAGTATTTAATTGGCTTGCGGCATCTTCACTCTCAGTCAAAATCGTTACTTGGTTTCTTTTTTCCAGCGCTCTTTGCAGCAAATTGAGCAATGTAGTGTTTTTATCCGCTAAATTTGAATAAAAAATAACGCGTGTCATTTTTGTTTACTAGCTCGATTTACCAAAAATGTAGTTAACAAAGGAACTGGTCTGCCAGTACCACCTTTTTCTTTTCCAGATTTCCATGCTGTGCCAGCAATATCCAAATGTGCCCAATGATACTTTTTGGCAAAACGTGACAAGAAACAAGCCGCAGTAATACTCCCCCCTGCCCGACCGCCAATATTTGCCATGTCTGCAAAGTTGCTGTCTAACTGGCTTTGGTAGTCATCCCACATTGGCATATGCCAAGCGCGGTCATGCGCCATCTCACCTGCTTCCTGCAACTCTTTCGCCAGCGCATCTTGATTACTAAACAAACCGCTTGGATGGTGCCCAAGCGCTATGACACATGCACCCGTTAACGTTGCAATATCTACTACTGCGCTTGGCTCAAAACGCTCTGCGTAAGTCAAAGCATCACACAGAATCAACCTTCCCTCAGCATCCGTATTGAGTACTTCGATAGTTTGTCCTGACATGCTGGTGAGAATATCACCTGGTTTAATTGCATTGCCACTGGGCATGTTCTCGCAAGTCGGGATGATTCCAATTGCATTTATTGCCAAACCCAGCTCGCCAATCGCTTTAAATGTACCCAATACGCTTGCAGCACCGCACATATCGTATTTCATTTCGTCCATCTCTGCGCCTGGTTTTAACGAGATGCCACCCGTATCGAATGTAATACCTTTACCCACCAACACCACTGGCTTTTGATCTTTTTTTCCTTTATTGTGATGTACAACAATTAAGCGCGGCGGCTCAGCACTGCCTTGCGCCACCCCCAAAAATGAGCCCATGCCAAGCTTTCTGATTGCAGGCTCTTCCAACACCTCAACTTTAAATCCATAAGATTTAGCAAGTTTTTTTGCTTGATCGCCTAAATAAGTCGGTGTGCAAATATTTGGTGGTAAATTACCTAAATCCTTAGCTAGAGTAACGCCCTCGCTAATTGCCAACCCTTGTTTTAAGCCATTATCAGCCTGTTTAACGTCGACTTTATCCACATAAACAGTCACTTTTCTTAAGCTAACTGGATCAGCCTTCTTCAGTTTAACCGCATTGACTTGATAACTCGCATCCATCACCACTTCAGCTAAAGCTGCTACTTTGGTAGCTGTTGTCGCCTTTTTAATGTCTAACTCTGGCAAGCAAAAAATTGCTTCTGCCGCGCCTTTTGGTAATGCCTTAATAGCTGAGCGCGTGACCTTACGATATTGCACCTCAGTAAACTCATCCTGCTTACCTAAGCCAATAAGTAACACACGCGTAGCCGTCACATTATCCAAGTGATGCAAGAGCAAAGTGACGCCCGATTTACCGTCCATATCACCTGTTTTTAATACTGCGCTAATCGCCTTATTAGAAACCTCATCTAAATTTTTTGCTGTAGTTGATAGTTTTTTACCTTCAAACACGCCAACAACAATACAATCTGTGCGTTGTTTTTCAGGATTACCGCTTTTTATGCTAAATTCCATATTTGCCTTTTAGTTTTCTCAATTTAATCATTATTATCTAGCGTTTTGTACTTAAATCAAAGCGCATTTTACAAATTGAAAATATTTAAAAAATCTTTATCTCAAGAGCTCATTGCCACCGCAGGCGCAACATTTCTTATTCTTATCGGGATTATGATTGCGCAGCGCGCTGGTTACTTAGTGCGAAATGCAGAAAAGGGCTTAATTCCAAACGACGCAATTGTGACCATGCTTGGGTTCGGCATTGTCAAATTCTTACCTATTATTTTGTCGCTCACTATATTTTTAGCTGTTTTGCTTACACTCACGCGCTGGCACCGCGATTCAGAAATGGCTGTCTGGTTCAGCTCTGGTTTAAGCATGGCAAGTTGGATTCGTCCAATTTTAAATTTTGCCATTCCTGTTGTGATAGTGATTTTTCTCTTAAGCTTTATTGTTACGCCTTGGGCAACGCGCAAAGTGGAGGATTATCGTGTACAGCTAAAGGGCCGCGATGAGCTTTCATCCTTAAGTGCAGGCACATTTAAGGAATCCAGTAGCGGCGACCGCATTTATTTTATTGAAAGTTTTGATGAGCTTGGCAAAGTAGTTAAAAATATCTTCGTACAATCAACCCAACACCAAAAAACTGGTGTCATTGTTGCGAGCGAGGGCAATCGTTTAAAAGCTAAAAATGGCGACGACTTTATTGTGCTAAAAAAGGGACGCCGCTACGAAGGCAAACCCAATTCGGCAGAGGTCTCAAACACAGAATTCGAAAGTTATGCGATACGTGTTGAGACAAAAGAAGTCACGCGAGGTCCTGACACAACGACTGCAAAACCTACACAATTATTGCTCGGTAGCGCCCTAAATACTGACAAGGCAGAATTACAATGGCGCTTTTCTATCCCTCTCTCTGCCCTCATATTGGTGCTCTTAGCGGTGCCGCTTAGTTTTGTTGATCCACGTGCTGGACGATCGCTTAATCTAATGTTTGCCATTCTAATTTACATGATTTACAACAATATGCTGAGCATTTTCCAAGCTTGGATAACACAAGGCAAGCTGAACAGTTGGATTGGCCTATGGCCTGTACACCTAATATTCGTATTGCTGGCTTTTTATCTATATTATCGCCGCACCTACTTATTACCTGTTATCCCTAGATCTGTCACAGACCTATGGCCAACAAACTGGCAAAAACAAAGCTAATTATGCGTATTTTTAATCGATATTTTTGGCAAGAAACCAGCGTCAATATATTTTTAATTATGCTGGGCTTGCTGGCCATGTTTTCGTTCTTCAATCTTATTCAAGAGTTAGAAAACCTAGGCCGCGGCGACTATGGCATCGGCAAAATGTTGATGTTTGTGATGCTCAGTATTCCTGGACATATTTATGACGTAGTGCCAGTTGCCGTGCTTGTCGGCATGATGTACAGCCTTGGCAACTTAGCTCGCAATTCGGAGCTGGTCGTGATGAGAGTTAGCGGTCTATCGACACTAGATATTGGCCTCTCGCTTATTAAAGTTGGCTTATTATTTACCGTCATTACTTTCATTGTCGGAGAACTCATCACACCAATAAGTGAAAAAATGGCACAACGCATGCGCATCAAAGCGACAGAATCTGTCATCACACAAGATTTCAAGTCGGGTTTATGGGTCAAAGATGGCAAAAGCTTTGTAAATGTGGAAAACGTACTTCCTGATGCCACGTTGATGAACGTGCATATATACGAGTTTGATAATAGCTTTAGGCTACGCAGTATCAGCAACGCCATGCAGGGCGGTTACCTGGATGAGCACTGGGGCTTAACCGACGTTACTCAAACAAAGTTTAACTATGCAAAAAAAATAGAACAAAATAACGTACAAACACAAATATTTAAAAAAGCGAATTGGAAATCACTGATACGTCCTGAATTATTAAATGTACTGTTGGTTGCGCCAGAAAAAATGTCTGCATGGAACTTATATTCATTCATCGAGCACTTAGAAACCAACAAACAAAAATCTACACGCTACCAAGTGGCACTTTGGGCCAAAATGACTTACCCCTTAGCTTGCATGGTGATGGTTATTTTAGCGTTGCCGTTCGGCTTTTTGGAGCAACGATCTAGCGGTACCAGCACTAAAATTTTTATTGGTATTTTGCTCGGCGTTTTGTACCAAATTATGAATCGCATTTTCATTCATGTCGGCGTACTCAACGACTGGCCACCGCTCGTGAGTGCGGTTATTCCTACTATGTTATTTTTAATCGCAGGCTTGGGAATGCTCTTTATGGTAGAGCGACGTTAATTAGGCGTGTTTTTAGCAACCTATCATGCAAAAAAAGTTGGTCTTTATCTAAAAATGCCCAAATAAAACCAAGCCCAAGCGCCATTAAAGACGCGCTTGCTAGCGCATATCGAATAACTGCACACTGAAAACTAGGTGTTTCGTTTTGTATGTTCACCAGTTTAATTTTCCAAGTTTGTGCCGCTAAAGTTTGGCCTTTTTTATGCCAGCACCACACAAAATATGCGCCTGCAGCTAGCCACAAAACAAGCTGCAAGGCTGGGCGTTTCCAGCCACTTTCTGCATTGCCCAATAGTGCGACAAATACTGCCGCACTCACTAGCCAAATGGCAGTAAGCAATAGTAACTCGTAAACACAAGCGGCAAAACGACGGGTTAAACTAGCATTCATATTGAACCTAAAAACAAGCCCGCGTTTAGCGGGCTTATCAATTATTAATTTTACATCCTAATTAGTCAACATCTGGATCGTAATAAAGCTCAGGCGACTCTTTGCGTAATTTTTCGCGCTCTGCTTCTGGCAATTTTTCATGCTCAGCCCATTTTTGTCGTAAATCTGCCTGCTTTTCCGCACTTAGCGAGTGAAAATTCTGATAGCGGATGCGTGCATTTTCTCGCTCATAAGGGGTCATGCGGCTCCAGCTAATCAATCGTCGTTGCACCCGCAACTGCTTTTCCGCATCCATCTTCGGATAATCTCTTGCGATGTCCAGCATTTTGGATCGCTGCCATGGTCTCAGGGTATCCCACTCACCACCAAGTGCAGATAATATTTTGCGCTGATCATCTGTCAATTGCGCCCAGCTTTTGCTAGAGGCTTCATCAGTTTCTGCCCCACTGAATGAAGATTTAATGCTGCCAAGGTCGCCCATCGCTAGGCTAATGACATGCAAGTCATTTGATAGCGCCTGTGCTTGCAAGCTCGTTGCAAACAAGGCTAACAAAAGCAAAAACTTATTCATTACATTGACACCCTGATTTCAAAACTGCTAATTATTTTAATTTTTTTGTTCTAAGTGCGTATTCTGCACATTTAGAGATGGCTCAAAACCCTTATCCACGAAAGCTTCTGGCGGTAACTCAGCACTCAACAAAAATGCATCGCTGGATTCGTTATTATTAAATGATTTTAACACTACATAGCTACTGATAATAGTGGCTAAAACCAACCCCGTCATAGCCAAACGATGATTTGCAACCCATGTAGTCATGCGGCTTAGTGTGCCATCCGTGTTTAATGTTTCACCGGTTGATTGCTGCCCATGCGCTTTTATAGCGCGTGCACGTCCATTTTCCAACTGTTTTAACGTGCGCATACTCAAGCGATTAGCGTGCGCATCTAGCAAGCTCGCGATTTGTTTGGCTTGCAGGTCTAAAGTTTCGTTAATTTCCTGATTTGTATTGTCAACATTCATGACCCTACTCCTATGATTCTATTACTAAATTAGCAATTACTTTACTGCCTAATCCCTGCTTTTCCAACAGCGCCGCCATTGTGTGCAGGGCGCGTGAACAATGTGTTTTCACACTACCCTGTGAGCATCCCATCATTTCAGCAGTTTCTGCTACATCCATGTCTTCCCAATAACGTAATATAAAGGCTTCGCGTTGACGTGCTGGTAACTTTTCCAATGCTTTTTCAATGATTTTCATGGTCTGGCTGCGCTCTAGTTGCGCCATCGGATTTTCTGATTCATCTCCTACATCAATCGTGTCGAGCGGATCACGGTCATCTTCACCATCTTGACCCGCGCCGAACGAGGATAGTAAGGTCGTCCACAAGTTGCGTACTTTTTGCCTGCGCCAAAAATCTTTCATGGTATTTTGCAAAATACGCTGAAAAAGCATCGGATATTCGCTTACTGGCTTGTCTGCATATTTTTCAGCCAACTTTAACATTGCATCTTGCACAATATCGAGCGCAGCATGCTCATCACGCACAGCATAAACTGTTTGCTTAAACGCACGTCGCTCGACATCGCGCAAAAAATCCGATAATTCTTGTGAGTTCGCCATGAATATTATTGTTGCGTGTAATTTAATCCCCAAGCGTGAGTATATCAGCTTTACATTTTGTGCTTAGCTTTGTACATCACGTTGCCTTTTGGTTACAATCTTTCAATCTAGTTCAAATTGATTAATGATGCCACGCGTTATATTACTAATTATTTTATTTTGGTTACTTTATCAAGTGTTAAAACGCTTGGCCGATAACACCAATCAAGCAGCATCAAGCCAAAAAACTAAAGCTTCTGAAAAAATTGTGCAATGTACACAGTGTGGGTTGCGGGTGCCTGAAAATGAAAGTCACCTGCACGATGGTGCAGTTATTTGCAACAATCCACAATGTAGTGTTCCGACACAAAAATAACATGACGATTGAACTAATTTCAAATTTAGAAGCAAAATTAACTTCCACTCGATGGAGTAGCCTCAAGTTATACAACATCTACCGAATTTTAGTTGCATTGATGTTTTTAGTAACACAGGGCATTTTAAAAGCTGGGATCGACTGGAGCAACACTGAAAATATTCTGCCTTTCTTAATTGTCGGCTATATCATTTTTAGTTTTATTTCAGCCATTTTCACATGGCTAGAAATGCCAAGCTTGGAGTTGACATTACCAGTTCAAATTATCATTGATGTAATTTTTATTATTTTAATTATGCATATGCTTGGCGACCAGAGCGGCGCCAGCCTATTGCTCATTATTGCTATTGCCAGCGCTGGCCTCATCAGCGAAGGTCGCCTAGCGTTATTTTATGCGGCGATTGCGACTATTGGCATTTTATTAGAACAAACCTTCAGCACACACTTTGATGATAAATCTGCCAACACATACACCAGTGCAGTCATTCTCAGCTTAGCCTGCTTTGCTATCGCATGGCTAGCACATAGCTTGGCAAAGAGAATGCAGCAGAGCGAATCTTTGGCTTCCCAACGTGGTTTAGATGTACAAAATCTTGCGCAAATCAACGAACTGATTGCCAATGAAATGAAAGATGGCGTATTGGTGGTTGACCAGCATTTACAAGTAAAACACCACAATTTGCAAGCTGAAAACCTGCTTAGCCTTGAGAGTGATGCTTGGCCAGAAAAGACGCTCACCCAAATTTCACCAGAAATTGCCAACTTAATGCGGGCATGGCTTGAGGAGTCAACAATTTCACCAGAAACTAGCACGCCAAATATTCAAAAAGTAACAACGCAATCACGCGAATTAAGAATTAGTTTTTTGCCTATATCGGAAAATCGTAGCCCAGAAAATAGAAACCTAGGCGCTGTCATCTTTCTTGAAGATTGGTCGCAAATGCAGACGCAAGCACACCAAGTAAAATTGGCGGCTCTTGGGCGGTTAACCGCAAACATCGCGCATGAAATCCGCAACCCACTTAGCGCAATCAGTCATGCAAACCAGCTTTTGCAGGAAGATGAAGAAGTTAGCCCTGCCAACAAGCGTATGTTGCAAATCATTAGCGATAATGTGCAAAGGCTCGACCAAATTATCAAAGACGTGCTGGAATTAAATAGACGCGACCGTACAAATCAAGAAAAAATACAACTCGAAAGCTTTATCACTGATTTTTATCATCAATTTTGTGCGGTAGAAAAAATCCCAGATAACTGCTTTAAACTCTCATTGAAAAATGTTAAAACACTGATTTCTTTTGACCGTAGACATTTAAACCAAATCTTGTGGAACTTATGCAAAAATGGATGGCGGCACTCTCAACAACATGAAAATAGCCTAGAATTGGCAGTCAATATTATGGGCTCTATACAAACAGTGCAAATTGTCATCAGTGACGATGGTGAAGGAATTCCTGAAGCTGTGAGTAGTCGCTTATTTGAGCCATTTTTTACCACTGAAAAAACGGGTACAGGTTTGGGGCTTTACATTGCACGGGAACTAGCAGAAGCCAATGGCGCCAAATTGCAATTTAATAATTCCAACACTGGGACTCAGTTTACGATGCTGATGAAAAAGGTTTAACAAATGGTAGAACAATTTAACTGTTTGGTGGTGGACGACGAAACCGACATTCGCGAACTTGTGGTGCTTACACTGGAGCGTATGGATATTCGCGCCGACAGTGCTGGTGATTTAGCAGAAGCCAAAGAATTATTAAGCAAACGAAAATATGACCTTTGTCTAACAGATATGCGCCTGCCAGACGGTTTGGGCTTAGAGTTAGTACAGCATATTTCTAACAATCATAGCGGTCTTCCTGTTGCAGTAATCACCGCTTATGGCAGCGCTGAAAACGCTGTTTCTGCCTTAAAAGCTGGGGCGTTTGATTATTTGACCAAACCAATTTCCCTTAAACAATTACGACCTTTGGTTGAATCCGCACTTAAACTCTCACGCTCAGATAGCAAAGAGACACAGAATACGGTGGATTTGGTTGGTAGCTCTCCTGCAATGAGTCAGGTGCGCGCCATGATTGAAAAACTTGCCAGAAGCCAAGCACCAGTCTACATCAGCGGCGAATCTGGCAGCGGTAAAGAACTTGCAGCAAGACTGATTCATAGCAATAGTTCACGACGCGATAAAAGTTTTGTAGCTGTGAACTGTGGTGCGATTCCCGAAAGCCTCATGGAAAGTGAGTTTTTTGGCTACAAAAAAGGGGCGTTTACTGGCGCCGCACAAGACACTTTAGGTCTTTTTCAAGCGGCGAATGGCGGCACATTGTTTTTAGATGAAGTTGCAGATTTGCCGCTCGCTATGCAAGTCAAATTGCTACGCGCAATTCAGGAAAAAAAAGTGCGTAGCGTTGGCGGTACCACAGAAGAGCCAGTGGATGTGCGCATCATAAGCGCCACCCACAAAAACTTGGGCGACATGATGACCAACGGCTTGTTTAGGCAAGATTTATACTACCGTTTGAACGTCATTCAACTCAAAATGCCCTCCCTGCGCGACCGCCCAGACGACATTCCTGAATTGACCCAAAAGTTATTGCAAAAACTCTGTCATTCGCAAGCTATTGACGTACCAAGACTCGAGGAAAGCGCAACTACAGTCATCTCCAAATTACAGTTTTCTGGCAATGTGCGTGAGCTAGAAAACATGCTTGAGCGAGCACTAGCCATGTGTAATGGTGAAAAAATCACTGCTGAAGATTTGTTTTTAGATCAAGACTCAGCGATGAAAGTGGAGGACTTTACCAGTGCTATTGCTAACAAACCGCAAGATGTCAGCCTCTCCGATTACTTGGAAGAGATTGAAAAAAGCGCCATACTAAAGGCGCTAGCAAAAGCCAATAACAACAAAACTGCTGCTGCAAAGTTACTAGGTGTGAGCTTTAGAACACTTCGCTACCGCCTAAGCAAGCTAGGCCTTAGCAAAGAAGAAGATGTTGATTTAGAAGAAGAAAGTTAATTTAGGGCAATAAACAGATAAGTCAAATACAGCCCACCATTAATAAATAAGTGCCACACACGTAAGCCACCTTTACTCACCAAATAGCGCAACCAAATTGCCGCAATCAAAGTAATCAAAATACCTGAAGTCACTTCTGGGCGAGGCGCCCAAGGAGTGAGCATTATTCCAATCGCTGGTAGCAAAGTACCCTGAAATACCATTGCACCTGTAATGTTACCAAATGCTAGGGTGTCCTTACCACGACGAATCCACAAAATACTGTTGACTTTTTCTGGCAGCTCAGTTGCGATCGGAATAATCAATAGCGAAAGTAATAAAGCCGAAATACCAATAAGGCTGGCAGCACCCTCTACTTGATCAATAAAACCCTTTGCACCAAAAATCAACAGGCCTAATCCAATCAGCAACTGCATCAAAATGGTCAACATATTATTTGGTAGGCCGAGCCTACACAAAAACATGTTACTTTCCGCTTCGGTTGCATGGCCGTCTTCAACTAGCGCTTTTGATGCTCGCAAGGTCATCATGATATACACAAAATAAGTAAGCACCATGATTGTTCCAATGCCATATCGCACAAGCTCTAGCGTATGTGGGATATAGAGCGCGACTGTAGCAAAGGCAAATGCGATGATAAAAAAGTTAAGGTCACGCACTAAACCCGTATGCTCTGGCCTTAAATGACCATGCATGGTACGGCGTTTCCAAACCGAAGCTGCCATTAAAAATAAAGATAATGTCGATAGCATTAGCGGTGCGCCCAATATCGCACCGACGCCGATATCATGACCAGATTCCGCATTTCCGCTTGCTGATGTATAGGAAAAAATTGCTAAAAGTGGCACTAACGTTTCTGGTAAAGCGGTGCCGACTGCTGCAAAAATTGAGCCTGTCACACCTTCTGAGATTCCCAGCTTTTCGCCCAAATGCTCAAGTGCGTTTGTGAAGACTTCTGCAGCAATCAAAATCACAACCAACATTACCAACAACTCTAAAAAAATCATGTAATTGCCCGCAAACAAATTAAAGATGACTATTTTAATGGTTTTCAACCAAATTCACATAAAATAGTCGCAATGAAAAAAATATCAATCAACAAAAAAGGTTTCGCAACTGGAGCTAATCAAATTGCGTCTCCCAATTTTGACGCGCGTCCTGGCCGCGAAATTGATATGATCGTGATTCATAACATCAGCTTACCACCCAATCTCTATGGGGGGTCTGGCGTAGTTGAGCTTTTTACAAACAAGTTAAATCCCAACGAACACCCCTACTACGCAACAATTTATACCGCAAAAGTTTCTTCACATTTTTTTATTCGACGTGATGGTGAGCTCATTCAATTCGTTTCGTGCCTTAACCGTGCATGGCATGCAGGCGTATCAAATTGGCAAGGGCGGGAACGTTGCAATGATTTTTCGGTCGGAATAGAGCTAGAAGGAAGTGATTTTGAGGCTTTTGAAGATGTACAATACCAAACGCTGAGTGAACTGCTTAAAACATTGAAGGAAACTTATCCTATTCAACATATTGTTGGACACTCAGACATCGCGCCAGGCCGCAAAACTGACCCTGGCGCTTTTTTTGTCTGGGATAAAATTAAAAATTAGTAATCATAAAATATGCAAAAAATTATCACTATTTTGATATTAACTATGTTGTTTACGGCATGTGGCAACAAACCAGACGAAAAAGATGCCGGCAAAAATGAGGCAAAACCTACACTGGTGACTGTGGCCAAAATTAAAAACCAAGCCATTGAAACTGTAGAAGAATCAGTTGGGACGTTAGAAGGGTTAATTGATGCTACCGTAGCAGCCGAAGTCGTGGCTCGTGTCATTAAAGTGCATGTGGTTGCTGGCGAGCAAGTCAAACAGGGCCAACTACTTGCCACCTTAGATGCCAGTGATTTCGCCATGCAACGCAATGAAGCACAAGCAGAAATTGCACGCATTCAGGCGCTACTCGAAAATCAGGCTAAAGTCGTTGCGCGCAATCAAGCTTTAGTGGATAAAAAATTTATCTCTCAAAATGCAGTAGATACGGAAGTTGCGCAACAAAAAGTACTTAAAGAGCAGCTTGAGGCTGCAAAAGCACGTGTTGGAAGCATCAACCACAGCAGCAGCAAATCTAGGGTGGTAGCGCCTGTCAGTGGCACAATTGAAAAAAGATTGGTAGGTACAGGTGATTTTGTGCGGATAGGCGACCCAATTGTACAAATCGTTTCGACGAAAAAATTGCGTGCGCATTTGCCTTTTCCTGAGCAAATTGCCACTCAACTCAAACAAGGCCAATTAGTGCGCTTAAGCACACCGACTAGCAAAACCGTTGTAGAAACAGTGGTGCATGAATTAAAACCAATGATTACCGAAGGCAGCCGCAGTGTTGATGTCATCGCCGACGTGGCAGATCAGGTAGATTGGCAGCCTGGCGCTACTGTCACAGGTGTTGTGGTGCTGGGCGAGCAGCCTTCCGCCTTGATGATTCCCGAGCAGTCTTTAGTGCTTCGTCCTGCAGGTGAAGTCGCCTATGTAGTGCGTGATGGTATCGCACATCAAGCTGTCGTTAAATCTGGTCAGCATAAAAACGGCATGGTGGAAGTGCTGGAAGGTTTAAAAGCCAATGACACAATTGTGGTCGATGGTGCAGGCTTTTTAACAGATAAAGCGCCTGTAAAAGTTAGTCCTTAAAAATGTCTTTACCTGAGCTTTCCATCAAACGTCATGTTCTCGCTTGGATGCTTTCTGGCGTCATTATCCTGTTTGGCATTATTGCCTTTCAACGTATTGGTATTGATCGCATTCCAAATATTGATTTCCCTGTAGTGATGGTAACCACCACCTTGCGTGGCGCAGACCCAGATGTTGTAGACACCTCCATCACAAGCGTTATCGAATCTGCTGTCAATACTACTCCTGGCATTGACCATATTCAATCCGCCTCGTCACCAGGTGTTTCTAGCGTTAGCATTACTTTCGCGCTAGACAAAAATATTGATGTTGCCTATAACGAAGTGCAATCCAAAGTCAGTCAAGCCTTGCGCCGCTTACCGACAGATACCGACCCACCTGTGGTACAAAAAGTAGACACCAACGCCGCTCCCGTCATTTGGCTTGCTTTGAGCGGTGACCGCACGGTGCAACAATTGAATTTATATGCTAGCAACGTTCTCAAGAAAAAATTTGAGACGATTGATGGCGTGGGTGAAGTACAACTTGGAGGCCGTCGCGATCGCGTCATTCGTGTCAATGTCTCACCTGAGCGCATGGCGGCATATAAACTCACTGCAACAGATTTAGTAAATGCTTTTAATCGCGAGCATGTTCAACTTCCGGGTGGCTTTTTGGTAAGTCAACAATCCGAAAAATTACTTAAACTCGACTTAGAGTTTCACAACACAAAAGACCTCGCAAATTTAATAATCACCAGTAAAAGTAGCGTTCCCATATACCTAAAGGACATCGCTGATATAGAAGATGGTATTACCGATAACCGCCAAGTAGCAAGATACAATGGCAAGCCAACCGTGGGTTTGGGTATGATTAAAATCGCAAATGCCAACACAGTCAAAATCATCAAGGCTGTTACAGATAAACTCAATAATGAAATTCGTCCCAACCTGCCACCTGGCATGTCACTTGATATTTCCACCAACGATTCCATTTTCATCAACCAACTGGTGACTTCACTAAAAGAACATTTGGTTGAAGGCACACTTTTCGCCGCACTGATAGTACTTATTTTTATGCGCTCTTTCAGCTCCACTCTTATGATTTGTATGGAAATCCCGGTCTCGCTACTCGGTGCAATTGCGGTGATGTATTTTTCTGGCTACACCTTCAATAGTATGACACTACTCGCCCTCTTATTACTCATAGGTGTTGTGGTCGATGATGCCATCGTGGTGCGGGAGAGCATTCTGCGTCATATGTCTGGTGAAGTTGGCACAGGGCTTAAAAACCTCGATTTAAATAACAAGCAAGCTGTCGATGCCTACCGCAGACAAACTACTATTGAAGGCAGTCGCGAAGTCACATTCGCGGTGCTGGCTTCCTCGCTCTCTTTAGTCTGTATTTTCGCACCCGTCATTTTTATGGATGGCATCATGGGCATGTTTTTCAAGTCATTTGCCGTCGTTGTCACCTTCGGCGTACTGGTTTCGCTGTTCGTTTCACTCACACTCACGCCAATGCTATGTTCGCGTTATCTAAGTGTAACGCACAAAGAAAATGCGCTGTATCGCCTTGCTGGACGAGGCTTGGGATATTTAGATAGCAAGTACAAATCAATTCTAGCTTTTTCGCTTAAACACCGTGGTTTAGTGCTTCTAATTACATTTGTATTTGTCGCATTATCTGGCTATTACACGCTCAAAAATGTGAAGAAAGATTTCGTGCCAGAGACCGACGAAAGTAGCTTTAGTATTAACGTGAAAACGCCACTAGGCTCAAGTTTGGAATACACCGATTCACGCATGAAGTTGGTTGAAGCAACTCTGGCCAAACACACAGATTTAATCGATAGTTATTTTTCAACCATTGGTGCCGGCTCACGAGGGCAAGTCAACCAAGGCAATGTTAACGTACGCTTAAAGCCAAAGGAGAAGCGTCACAAAAGTCAGCAACAATTTACCAAAGAGTTGCGTAAAGAACTCGAACAAATACCAGGTGTACGCGCCAGCCCTTCTGGCACATCGATTGTGCGTGGTCAACGTTCAGAGAAAATGCAGTTTAATTTAACAGGTACAAACTTGAATGAAATTGGCAAAATCTCGCAAAACTTGCAGCAAGCATTAAGTAACAATGCAGATATTGGCAAAGTAGATGTAGACGTTCAGCTAGATTTGCCACAATTGGACATACATATTGACCGCGTACGCGCTGCTAATTTAGGCTTGAACGCCAATGAAATCGCTACCGCAGTAAGTTTGTACGTGGGTGGGATTAACGTAGCAAAATATAACGATGACATTAGTGATGGTCAGCGCTATGACATTCGTCTAAAAACTAGCGATGAAGAGTTAAAAAACACAGCGGATTTAAGCAAAATTTATCTACGTAGCACTTCGGGTGATTTGGTGCGCCTAGATGCCGTTGCTAGCTTCAAGCCCACGCTGGGCGCAGCTGTTATTGGCCGTTACGATTTGCAATACGCAGTGAATTTTTATGCTAACCCAAATATTGCGCTAGGAGAGGCGGTGGATATTGTGAATAAAACCGCAGAAAAACTGGTGCCGCCCACTTATAAACTTAAATATACTGGCCAAGCGGATGAACTCGGTAAGACCATGAAGAACGTTAAATTTGTATTTGCGCTAGGTTTCTTACTGCTATACATGGTGCTTGCCAGCCAGTTTAACTCTTTTATACAGCCCGTTATCATCATGTTGGCGCAGCCGCTTGCCATTATCGGTGGGCTAATTGCGCTGCAAATTACCGGCAATACGCTTAATATATTCTCGATGATAGGCTTAGTACTGCTTATAGGCTTGGTTGCGAAAAACTCGATTTTGCTGGTCGATTTAACCAACCAAATGCGCGCAAAAGGCATGAGCATACACGAGGCGCTAAGCGAGGCCTGCCCTGTTCGATTGCGTCCCGTGTTGATGACATCGCTCACGATTATTCTCGCGCTATTACCCGCCGCGATTGGCTTAGGTGCTGGTTCGGAAACCAATAAACCGCTTTCCATCGCCATCATCGGCGGGATGGCCTCTTCTACACT
>JBJXDT010000121.1:0-5715 GCA_046153505.1 Methylophilaceae bacterium
ATCACATCCTGGGGCTGTAGCCGGTCCCAAGGGTATGGCTGTTCGCCATTTAAAGTGGTACGTGAGCTGGGTTTAAAACGTCGTGAGACAGTTTGGTCCCTATCTGCCGTGGGCGCTGGAAATTTGAAGGGACCTGCTCCTAGTACGAGAGGACCGGAGTGGACGTATCTCTGGTGGACCGGTTATCATGCCAATGGTATAGCCGGGTAGCTAAATACGGAAGAGATAAACGCTGAAAGCATCTAAGCGTGAAACTCGCCTTGAGATGAGATTTCCCTGGGGTTTAACCCCCTAAAGAGTCGTTCGAGACCAGGACGTTGATAGGACGGATGTGGAAGTGCAGTAATGCATTAAGCTGACCGTTACTAATTGCTCGTGAGGCTTGATCCTATAACCTTAAGACTTGAACTAAAATTCAAGAAAAAAGGATAGTTCTAAAGTAAGTTCGAAACAATCAACTACACACACCATTAATCTTTACTTCTTCCAATTTGTTAAGGCACTTCTCCGTAAAACGAGAAAGCACAACATTACCAGTTATGCTTGGCGGCCATAGCGGTTTGGACCCACCCCTTCCCATCTCGAACAGGGCCGTGAAACGAACCTGCGCCAATGATAGTATGCTTTTCGCATGCGAAAGTAGGTCACTGCCAAGCTATTTATTCAAACAGAAAAAGCTCCCTTGCGGAGCTTTTTCTGTTTGTATTACATCAATTTTATCACTTAAGCCTTGATCTACTTGAGTTTGCGATAACTAGCTTGCCACTATTAAGTATTCCGAAAACCTATCACTCATAATTAATGGCTATTAAAGCCGCGTTGCAAGCGTGAGTTTCGGTGGAGGCTTTTGCATTTACACAAACATCTGACGTACACTATATCCATGCTTAAGAATTCTATGTTTAATCAATTTTTTAACTCGGAAAAGTCGAGCGCTGTCTTACTCATTTTCTGCACGATTGTTTCGTTAGTCATTACAAACAGCTCATTTGGTCAGTCATACTTGGCTTTTTGGCAAGCCAACTTAGCAGGATTAAGCCTTGAGCACTGGATTAATGATGCACTAATGACAATTTTCTTTTTATTGATTGGGTTAGAGCTAGAGCGTGAGTTTTATGTGGGGGAGCTATCAGATTTCAAAAAAGCGCTTTTGCCAATCATTGCGGCGTTAGGCGGCTTAACATTACCAGCCGTCATCCATTTTTGTTTCAACAATGGTACGCCAACTCAGGCAGGCATTGGCATACCCATGGCAACAGATATTGCGTTTGCTCTAGGTGCGCTTGCTCTAATGGGGAATCGCATACCCACTTCACTAAAAGTGCTGCTAACAGCAATTGCAGTTATGGATGATTTGGGGGCTATTATCGTGATTGCTGTGTTTTATACGTCTAACTTATCAGTTTATTATTTAATTGCGGCTATGGTAGTTTTTACTGTTTTGATTTTGTTGAACAGGTTGCGCGTGATGCGTCTGTTGCCTTATATCTTGGGTGGAGTACTTATGTGGATTTTGATGTTAAAGTCGGGCATCCACGCCACTATTTCAGGTGTGTTGCTGGCTTTTACAATTCCATTTACTAATAAATCGGAAGACAAAAAGTCACCTTCATATAATTTGGAGCATTTTTTGCATAAGCCTGTAGCTTTTATTATTTTGCCTATTTTTGCATTAGCAAACACGGGTATTATCATCGGTGCGGATTGGTTTCAAGGCATATTTTCCGCAAATTCTATGGGTATATTGCTAGGCTTGGTATTAGGCAAGCCGATAGGAATCATGCTATTAAGCTTTCTGGCGGTAATGGCAGGTGTTTGTCGCCTACCAGGCGACATAACTTGGCGACATATTATCGGTATTGGTATGCTCGGTGGGATTGGTTTTACGATGTCTATTTTTATCACCAATCTTGCTTTTGCAGATGCGCCCGATATCATTAATACCTCAAAAATGGCGATTTTTCTCGCTTCTTTATGTGCGGGTTTCTTGGGGTTTGTATGGTTAAGATTGATTCGGTAAGACCTTCTAAATAGCCAGTTGCGCTGTGATGATTGTTAGTTAAAAAAAAGGATGTTATTTTCCAACAATCGTTGTATAGTAAATTAAGTGCTATTAGAGATATGTTAAATGAAACAAGTAATTACATTTATTTTTATGTTTGCATTGAGTAGTGTTACGCTTGCGCAAGACGATGCTATCCTTGCAAAAGACATCAAGAAGGGCGGTGCATGCGAAACGCCAACGCTTGAGCGCGGTAAAGAAGATGCACATTTAACGCGCGGCAAACAAGATGAGCAACTCACACGCGGCAAAGAAGATGTGCACCTTAATAAGGGAAAAAATGACTGCATGCTAGAGCGCGGAAATGAGGACGCACATCTTGGAAAGGGCAAGCAGGATGAAGAACTTACGCGCGGTAAAGAAGACTCACTTTTGCAACGTGGTAAGCACGATGCGGCGCTAGAAAGAGGCAAAGAAGATGCATATTTGGCACGAGGTAAAACTAGTGATGAATTAACACGTGGCAAAGAAGACGACACTTTAAGCCGTGGTGCGCGCGATGATGAGTTGAGTCGCGGCAAAGAGGACGAGCCTTTATCACGCTGCTGTTTCGATAATGATTAAAACTTAGTCTTCCTCAACCACCATGTCGGGGATGTGTGTAAATGCAATGCGCATTGGCGCGTCTTTCAAGGCCTTATGTGCGCCGCCTAAGTACACGGTATTTTTGCCGTATTTCAAATTTAATATGTCTAAGGCTTTATTCAGCTTCGTTTCTTTGGCGTTTGGCTTAACTGAAAATAAGTCATAAGCGGCTTCATTTACATCACTCAAAGCCGTAAAATTCACGCCAACTGCGATTGGCTCTAATTTTTGATATGCGCTGGGAAGCTGATGGAATAAGGCTTCCAGAGCATCGGTTAACTTAAGCGTGTTGTCAGTCGCGCTTATTCCGCTCTCGTTATAAAAGCGTGTTGTTTCTTTTGTTTTTGGGTGTCTCAATTTAATTTTAATGCTGATGTGTGCAGTGAGTAGTTCATAGCTACGCATACGCATGGCGGCCTTTTGTAGCAATCGATGTAGCACGGCTTTAGCACCTACAATCGTGCGCTGCTCGGGCGGCAACACGTGGCTATGTCCTAAGCTACTGCGCGTGCTTTTAACATAATAAGGTTCAATGCCGCGCAGTTTGTCGTACATCCGCTCACCCTCGATGCTGCCCCATGCTGTTCTAAGCTGATCTCTATTGGCAGCGTACAGTGCTGGAATCGTTGTGATGCCATAACGCTCTAAACGCGCTTCCATCTGCCTGCCAACGCCGTTTAAATCGCGTGGTTTAAGGGTGAATAGCTTTTCAGGAATCTCGTGCTGTTCAATCACTACGCAACCATCAGGCTTTTGCATATTGCTGGCCACTTTGGAGAGAAACGTATTTGGCGCAATGCCAATAGAGCAGCGGATGAAAGGATACTGCTTGTTAATCTCTCGCTTAATTTTGGCGGCTAATTTAAGCGCATTTTCTTTCACTTGCTGGCTACCCGTAAGTTTGCAAACCATTTCGTCAATCGAGCGCACTCCTTCCACATGCGTGCAGCTTTCTACAATCTCAATCAGTTTGTGGTGATACTCCACATAAACTGGTGGGCGCGCTTCGACGAAAATCATGTCTTTGCAAAGCTTGCGCGCATCGCGTACCATCGTTCCCGTTTTAATGCCAAAAGCTTTAGCCTCGTAGCTCGCGGCAATGCAGCAAGTGGTTTCTGCCATCACAGCCAACACGCCGATTGGCTTGCCGCGTAACTCTGGACGTAACTGCTGTTCCACCGAAGCGAAGTAGGAATTAAAATCAACGTAAAGCGCTTGCAACATAAAATAAAGTCTACTTGGGATGTAATTTTTGACACGGAAGACAGACTAAGTATCATACTCTCAACGAGAGGAATTTTTAAAGGATAGTAGTCATGAGCAGCGACAAAATTGCAATTTTCGCAGGTGGATGTTTTTGGTGTACAGAGCCCGTATTTAGCCAGCTAAAAGGCGTCAAATCTGTGGCATCTGGTTATATTGGAGGACACACGCAAAATCCAACTTACAAAGATATTTGCAATGGAGATACTGGCCATGCAGAAGCAATTAAAATCACCTTTGATGAAAACCAAGTGGCATTTGAAACCTTGCTGGAAATCTTTTTTGTTAGCCACGACCCGACTACGCCCAATCGTCAAGGCGCGGATGTTGGCACGCAATATCGTTCGGCAATTTTTTGTCAGGATGAAACGCAATTTAGTGCGGCGGAGAAAGTAATAGAAGAGTTTAACGCCGCTTATATTTACAATGCGCCAATCGTCACGCAACTTAATGCGCCAGCAACCTTTTGGCCTGCCGAGGATTATCATCAATATTACTATGCCAAAAATCCTAGCCAGCCATATTGTGTGGCTGTTGCAGGGCCAAAAGTGGCGAAAATTCGTGCAAAATATACGAGTTTGTTAAAAGATTAATTTTTCAACCGTCATACCGACTTTCGTCGGTATGACAATAATAATTAGCTTTTACTGCTTAACCACTGTCTGCGCCAAAAAATCATCAGCATCACAAGTGCAATGCCCACCATAATTGCCATAGCGTACCAAAACCCATTGTAATGGTCTATCCACGGCATGTGCACAAAGTTCATACCAAAAATGCCAGCGATAAGCGTGGCGGGCATAAACAGCATGGCAACTACTGTAAGTGCGCGCACCTCGAGATTAACGCGATTGCTTACGGTTGATAGGTAAATATCCATCATGCCACCCAGCATATCGCGTTGCGCTTCTAGCGATTCGATAAAATGCACCGTATGGTCATAAACATCGCGCATATAAGGCAAGGTGTGTGGCTCAATAAAATTGGTTTCGTTGCGTGTTAGGTGGTTCACTACTTCACGCAAAGGCCAAACACTACGGCGCAAATCAATACTGGCGCGTTTTAGCTGGTGTAAATCATGCAGTTCTTTATTGCTTGGGCGCACAAGCAATGTATCTTCCAGCACCTCGCAATCGTCCGCCATGCCATCCAGCACCCCAAAATAGCTATCAACAATAGTGTCTAATACCGCATAGGCAATATAATCAACACCTAAGCAGCGCATTTGGCCTTTTTCGGCACGCAGTCGCTCGCGAATGGGCTCAAAAATACCAGTTGAGCGCTGCTGAAACGTCAGCAAATAACTTCTATCCAGCACAATGCTTATTTGCTCTGCGCTAATCGCAAGCATTTCTTTGTCGTAATAAAAACAGTTGGCTTCCAAAAACAAATAATCGTCAAAAGTATCTAATTTAGGGCGCTGCTCCACATTTAAAATATCTTCAATTACCAGCGGGTGAAGGTTAAATTTTTTACCAATTTTATTAATTAAATCAGCATCATGCACGCCATGGACGTTTAGCCATAGCTTGGCATCTTTAGGCGCTTGGTAAAAATCTACTTCGTCAAACGTCAGCGTTTTTTCAACACAACTTTTGGCAGAATATTCAAATAGTGTAATTAAAATGGGCGCATGCTTCGGATGCACAATGGTAGCCACATTTTCCATGGTGATAGGCATTATTTTTTGTGATACGTGACGACGTTTTTTCATAGTGAAAACGATTATATTCGATTTTTGATGTAAAATAACCCTGTATCTGGCTAATCTCAATGCGCAAGCATAAGGTTCTCAGGGGGTCAGA
>JBJXDT010000122.1:0-15744 GCA_046153505.1 Methylophilaceae bacterium
TTATTTGAACCAAACGAGTTAAATACGGGCGCCCAGCTAAAATAGTTCATCGCGCCACGACGAACTAAGCGTTTATAGCTATTTACCGTTGGCGCAAAGGTCGCGCAAAGCGCTGGCCCATGTTTAAGAATACCCGCAATAAACTGATAGCCTAGCGTGGTTAAACCAAGGCCACGTGGGTCGTCTTTAGGGTCGCAGGCAAATAGATTTTTGCCTGTTTTTAAATCGTATAAGGACATATTAAAATGCGCGCCCGTGCCTGTTTTATCGGCAAACGGTTTCGGCATAGTGGTGGCTAGTAAGCCTTCTTCTTTGGCATAGTGTTTCGCCATATAACGGAAGAAGGTAAAACGATCACACATCGTCAACGCGTCGCTGTAGTTAAAATCAAACTCAAATTGACTGTTGCCGTCTTCGTGGTCAAATGAATACAAATCCCAACCTAAGTTGTTCATGGCACTACCCACTTTGTCTAACCACGTAAAGTTATCCATAAAAGTGCTGACGTCATACGCTGCTTTACCTAATTTGTCATCTGGGTTAGGTACACTTAAAGTGCCATCCGCATTTTGTTTGAACAAATAGATTTCGCACTCGATGCCTAAATTCATGCCAAAGCCCAATTTTGCCGCTTCCGCCAAGACATTTTTAAGCGCAACACGGGTGTTGAGTGGATAAGGGTTACCTTGAAAGTAATTATCCGCTGGCATCCAAGCGACTTTTGGTTCCCATGGTAATTGAATGATATGGTCTAAATCAGGCACTGAGGTGATTTCATCATCACTGGGCCCTTGGCCCAAACCATCTAGCGCGTACCCTGTATAACGCTCTGATCCGCCCGACATTTGTGGCAAATGGTCTATCGGCACGACTTTGCCTTTGGGGATGCCATGAATATCGACATAAGCGCCCACACAGTATTTAACGCCTTGTTCTTTCAGTTTTAATTCAATATCTTTGACTTCTGCAGTTGATTTCATGTCTTGGGATCCCTATCGTTAATCGCTAAATTTATCAAAATATGAATGCGCCAAAGGCGGATTCTCTTGTGTACCTTTAATCACTAAATTACTTAAATCTTCCACCATCCAAGCGAACCATTCTTCGCCTTTTTCCTTGCTTGCAATACTCGGCATGCCTGTCACACCGTTTAAACTGGTTCTATTGACTGGGTGAGAAAACACCAAACCTTCAGTGCGGTCAGGGTCATCAGCCATGCTTAATTTTTCTGGTCTCACCATATAAGGAGCCGTCGCAAGCATCAGAGAGGTTTCAGCATCATTTGCATGCCAATCATCGCCATCGGCATGCTGAAACTGTTTGGCACGTTGACTTAAATGCGCGGTATTGAAAACAGCAATCATCATGTCATCATGCGCCGCACGTAACATTTCTAGCGCGCAACGAAGCGGGGCTGCATTAGTGACATGCGTATTTACGATAAACAAACGGCGAATACCACTGTGATAGGACCAATCGCCCATGTCTTTAATCGTATTAATTAAGGTAATCGGCTGAAGCGCGATAGTGCCTGGCCAGCGCTGGCTATGACCGACAGAGCAGCCGTAAGGCATGGTCGGTAGCATCGGCACCTTCGTTTTTTCCGCAACCGCTTTGCACAAAATATCCGCCAGCACATAGTCCATGCCACAACCCATGTGTGGCCCATGCTGCTCGGTTGCGCCGATTGGTAAAATTGCTGAGTAATTTGCCGCCTTTAACTTCTCTGGCACTTCATCCCACGTGGTTTTTGACCATTCCATTGTCATTGCATTACTCCACATTATCTTCAACGTTAACAAAGCGAATCATGTGCTGCTGTATTGGTGTTTCTGTATCTAAATTTTCTTCCGCTTTTGGAGGATGAATGAGCGACTCCAGCCTTGCTTTTGTTGCCAAAAACTCATCAGAGGTAAGTTGTTCATTGTTGCGTGGGCGTGGCACAGGCACTTCAATCAGCTCCTGCACTTCACCAGGATGTGCTTTTAGCACCAAAATACGGTCTGCCAGATAAATTGCCTCGTCTAAATCGTGCGTAATGAAAACGATGGTAATATCGACATTGCGCCAAATCTCAAGTAAATGGCTTTGCATTTTGCTGCGCGATTGTGCATCGAGTGCGCCAAATGGTTCATCCATTAATAAAATTCTTGGTTGGTTTACTAATGCACGGGCAATCGCCACACGCTGCTTCATGCCGCCAGAAAGCTCATGTGGGTATGCATTGCCAAATTTTTCCAAGCCCACCAAATCTAGCCATAAATTTGCCTCGCGTTCGGCTTCTGAACTGCTCATGCCGTTCATTTCTAGGCCAAACATCACATTTTTTCTCACAGATAGCCAAGGAAATAAGGTATAGCCTTGAAATACCATGCCACGGTCGCGTCCAGGTCCAGTTACCGGTTTGCCGTCTAGAAGCACTTCACCACTGGTATAACTTTCCAAGCCAGCCAAAATTCTTACCAAGGTCGATTTGCCGCAACCTGATGGACCAATCACACAGACAAATTCGCGCCGATGGGTTTTGAAACTTACGTTTTTTAATGCAGTTATTTCGCCTTTGGCTGTTTTATATACTTTATTCAACCCCTTAACTTCTAGGATAACTTCTCTAGATTTAAGCTTATCGAAGCGGACTTTTACCGCATCTGATTGCGTTAAGTAGCTTGGTAGATCTTGTTTGCTTGTCTTTGACATCACTATTCCTTATTTGCTGGTCTATCCCAAGCAAACAAGCGTTTGCTTAGCCATGCCAAAAATAAATCTGAACCTAAACCGATAAAGCCAATAATAAATATTGCAGCGTAGACATTTTCAAAATGTTGATAGCGAGCCTGTTGGGTAATAAACAAGGTGATGCCTGATGAGGTGCCAATAAGTTCCGCTACAATTAGATAGGTCCAAGCCCATCCTAGTAAAATGCGTAAGTCGCGATATAAGTCAGGCAATATTCCTGGAATCACCACATGCCGTAATAGTTTTAGTTTACTAGTGCCTAGCGTCATCGCTGCTTCTAGTAAGGAGTAATCCAGTTTCTTTGTGGTATTACTGATAATAAGTACTTGCTGAAAAAAGGTACCAATCACGATAATGGCGATTTTAGGTCCATCATAAATCCCCAAAATAGCGACCATGAGTGCGCCAAATGCGGGCGCTGGCAGATAACGAAAAAACTCGATAAAGGGTTCAAATAACCTTGAAAATAAACTATAGGTGCCACATAACACACCCAAGGGAACTCCAATTAAAGAAGAAATGAAGAATCCCCAAAAGATAACCTGTATGCTTTGCCACAAGCTTTGATGTAACCATTGCCCGTCTTTTTGCACGGGTGCAGTGGTAAAGCCTGTGTAAAACGCCTTTGCAACTTTGTCTGGTGAAGGTAAATAAACAGGGTTTGAAGGTATTCCTGTAGGAAGTTCTTTGCCTTCTGCCTTTACATTTTCCAGTTCGTAATTAAAGACCTCTTTGCTTACCAACATGTTTTCTTGAAAGTAGTCGACCGCTCCTGGCTTTTGGATGGTGACCATTGGATGCCAGATAAATGGCAAATAACTAACTGCAGACCAAATTAAAAGCGGTAACAGAAATGAGGCCCACCCAATGACTTTACGGCGCGATGGTGAAAGTTCTTGTCGAACATTAAACCAACTAGAAGTGACGGATGTTGAACTCATTTCTGCTCCTAAAATTTAATTCGAATGCTTTTGCTTTAACACTTATTTATAAAGCACTGGGTCAATCGCTTTATCAATATCTTGAGGTGTTTTATAAATAGCGTTTTTCACGTTAAAGTCATCAGAAACCTTAGTAGAGCCATAAATTGACTTTAAGCCATCCGCTTTCACAAAGGCAGCTTTACCCTCTTTCACCGTATGCAATTTAGTTCCTTTTAAGAACTTGATGTATTCCTGAGGTGTTAAGCCATCACGTGCTGACATGATTTTGACTGCATCAGGCTGAGTTTTAGGGTCATTGATATAGGCAACCACCCTATCCCAAATCGGAGTTAACTTTTTCCACTCTGCTTTGCGGCTAGATAAACTAGAAGGGTTAACTGTTAATACGTCATAAATCAAGCCAGGCGCTTGTGCTGATGTAAAGATAGGTTTGGCGCCAGGTACTAATTTCAAAGCTTGGCTCGCACTTGGCTCAAATACGCCGATAGCAGCCAAATCACCTGCCGCTAGCGCTTGTGGCGTATCGTTGATTTTGGTATTTACAAGCGTTACATCCGACTCTTTCATGCCTGCTTTTTCCAAACCGTATAACAACAACAGATGGTCAACAATGCCTAACTCTGTGCCCACTTTTTTGCCTTTTAAATCTTTAAGCGTCTTAATACCTGGTTTTGCAATTATCATGTCATTCCCATTGGAATAATCGGTAATCAAGACGATTGAGTTTTTTGCACCGCCTGAGCCGACAACTAAAGCGTCGCCATTGGTCACTAACACTGCATCTACTTTACCTGCTGTAAATGCTTCCATAGATGCGCCATAATCAAACCATTCAAACTTTACATCGAGGCCAGCCTCTTTAAACCAGCCTTTATCAATCGCCACTTGCCATGCCACAAAACCAGGCCAATCACTGTATGCAATTTTTAAGGGCTCAGCTGCATGGCTAAAGTTACTAAATGCCATAGTTAGTGGAACTGCTGCTGCCACGATGAGTTTTTTAAAACTTGAAGCTTTAATATTAGATAACATGCTTAATCTCCTAAATAAATAAAACAAAAAAATACAACTTAAACCACCGATCATTGCTCAACTTAATGCAACTTCATTACCCTCTTTAAAAGGCATCGTAGAAAGCGTAATCACGCCATGTGCTTTATCCTTAATTTCACCAAACGAAATCTCAAAATCTAACCAATCCAATAGTGTTTCGGGGCTTGGCTTATGTTGCTTGATTGCTTCTGCCATACTCGCAGCTATTGGCAATTGCGCGGTGCGTGGTCTTACGTATGCGAAATAGTTATTTGCTGTGAACAACCTTGCAGGAACTTGGGTTTGATGCCTGTCTTCGCCCATTACAAGCGAGACACTCAGATTAAGATTGGAATCTAAAACCCGATTCCATATTTCGAGATACTCTGCATCAACCCCTGTTTCAACCAGCACATCCTCTGATTCAAACCGCATTTCACCAATATCACGCTGATGGTTAAATGGTTGATAATCATAGTCACGTAGCCATTGCGATACATTGCCTTTGATTTGAGTAATTCCTGTGAATCCTTGCTGTGTCGCGAGCCAACTTAACTGCTCTTCACAACAATCTTCTAGATGCTTGGTTTCTTTAAAATCTGGTCGAGCAGCAGGTACTCTAATATCAGCATGGTATTGTTCTGTTTGGATTACTAAAACAGTTGTTGTCGTATCAGATACGCCTGCTTGTTCCAATAAACTTCTTCTCCACATGCCCAAATAAGGCTTTGGCACTTTCGACAAGCTCATGCCCATGCCCTTAAACAAGACTTTTTAGCTTGAAAAATCAAGTCTATGTGTATTTGACTCTGAGTTACTTGATGCATTCTTGGCCCTTGCAACGGATTTACTTTAGAAGGCGGCATTTAAAATTAAATGCTGTCTCCCGGGCTTTTATCCCTCCGTGTAGCCAAACTGCTGGTGGCCGACAACTCTTGGTCCAGACTTTTCTAAAATAAGAAAACGGAACCCTAGATGTCAATTCGATATATCACGATAATCATTCAAACTTATCGCCTTCTCGCTAATTCAATATAAGCACACACTATGCCAAATAAACATAATTATAAATTACCTATATTTATCAATGTGATAGATAAAAACTTGTATAAATTTACATACTTTTAGAGTTGATAAATTTGCACGATTTTGGTGCGAAATATAAAAATGGTGCGCAATGATTTCATTTTTTAAGTGGAAGTTTCCTGTGGCATCGCTTCCAGGATAGTAGCGACCACAATTAGGGCCCCTCCTATGAACTCTTTGGTATGAAGCACCTCTCCACCAATTAGCGTTGCAGTTACAATAGCCACGAACAATTCTGTGACTTGCAAAATGGAAGCCCGACTGGCTTCAACTTTAGAAAAGCCATAAGTGCTAAATGCTGTGGCAGCAAATAACCAAATAAACGCAAATGCAGCTAACAACACCCACATCGCCAGACTAATTTCCGGCATGGGAGTTGGTACGTAGTAGTTACCTAAAAGCGCTAATGGTGGGCAAAAAATAAAAGGTACGAATGTGCGGCTTGCTAAAGGGAGCTTAACAGCCTTTTTGTTTATAATGCCAGTCGCAGACAAGCAAAAACCAGCAGCTAAAGACATGGCATCAACCATGGAGAATGGTGTTTTAAAGACTGCAGTTCCGCCCATTATGATAAATACGCCTGTAAGAGATAAGGCGATTGTAAAATAACGCAATAAGCTTAATTTTTCCTTAAGTATTAATGTGCCACCTAATGCCCCCCAGGCAGGTAAAAGATAAAACAAGAGCATCACTCTTACCACCTCACCTTTCATTAAAGCGGTGGTGAATGTGATATTTGCTACACCAAAAAATATTCCAATTAATAGTAATAGCCACTTTTCTGCATACCATAGTTTTCGCTGTTGCCACAAAATAGGCAAAGCGACTAAGCCGACAATCAAATATGCCGTTACCCCAATTAAGTTACCTGTCAGTCCCGAGTTGGCAAAATATTTTAGGGGCCACCAGATAAAACCCCAAAATGCTGCGCCAATGAGCAGAGATATCACTGGGAGCGTGTTTTTGAAACGGCTATTTGAAATAGCGTTCATGAAGGTCATAAGGTATTTTCTTTATTTTGTTGTGAAGATTTAATGCTTAACTTTTGATTGCTTTGCCTCTTGGCCAAAAGTTGCAACCGCTTTTGATCCCTCTGGAAGAACCAATGTACCTTCAGCAAGTTGCTGCATTAAATAACTAAAGGTCTGCGCAGTTTGCGCATATAAATGAGCGCCAGCATTGATAGCAGTATATTGTCGACACGCATCCTCTGTCGCAAATGGAGGCAAGGGTGCAACTTTTGTGTGGTAATCGCAAGCCACAAATAAGGGAAAAGAGTATCGCTCTTGTAAAACTTTGCGTACCCGATGTGTCGTTGCAACAAAAGTGCCGCCTGTCCAAATTTCTAGCATGTCGCCAATATTCACAATAAACGCATCTTCTATCGGGGGTGCATCGACCCAATCACCAGTTACATTCATCACCTCAAGACCAGCAGCTGTAGGCAACAATATAGTAAAACACTCGTAATCTGTATGTGCTCCAATGCCCTGACTGTCATTAGATGTTGAATCAAAAGGGTAATGCACAAGCCTTAACTGGCTGGTTGGCTTTTTAGTAAATGCATCGAAATAATCTTCTGGCATGTCTAGAGCAAGTGCAAACCCGTGAAATAAGGTTTTACCGAGCGCCATTACGGCTTCATAGTATGCACTGACCTCTTGCCGAAAATCTGGCAAATCAGGCCAAACGTTTGGGCCGTGCATTGGTGTGCCTGCCATCACTTCATCATCATCTATGGCCAATTCAAGGCCGATATCAAATGCTTCTTTTTTATCCTTGATAGCCTTGTCGTAAACTTCTTCACCTTCAGGCACATACCCACGGTGTGCGAGAGATTTTCCTATGTAATAGTGCATTTTTTGTTCAACTGGCAACGCATAAAATGCTTTTGTTTGTCGAAGTAATGCACTTCGTAAATCAGCGCTGACTTGATGGCCAGTGATGTAAAAGAAGCCAGTGTTTCGAGCGGCTTCTCCTAATTGAGCGGCTACTTTTTTACGTTTATTTACCTCTTGACTATACATATCAGTAATATCAATCACTGGTAAATAACTAAATTCCCCTCGTGCTGTCATGTATGAAACTCCGGAAACTGCTTAAGCGTTCTCCAAAAATTGATATCATGGTTTGGCCATAGTTGTGCCGATTCTTGCTTAGCGATTCGCTTTAAATGGCGAATACTCTCGACAGCCAAAACTTCGTTATCTTGCCAACAAACACCAGGCGCAATTTCATCAGAAATGTTTTCCTGCAAATCAGCAGCATCCCCAGCCAAAATTATCGGAGGACCATTTGGCATTTCTACCCACAAAGACATATGGCCTGCCGTATGTCCTGGACTCGCAATTGCTTGAACGCCAGGCGCAATTTCATACTCACCATCTTTTATTTTCCAATTATCTTGAGCAATCACTTCGTCTTCAAAATACACTTCATCAATGCCCGTATTCGCAGCCACTAATTCGTCTTTTTGAATATGCACCTCTAAACGCTGATTTTTTTGATTGCACACATCACACAAGCCGCCTGCATGGTCAAAATGTAAATGGGTAAGAAATACCACGTCAATATCAGCAGGAGTTAACCCAAGTTTTTGGAAATGATGTGGCAAACGTTGTTCCTCTTTCATTTCTGGCGCACCGAATTCAAAAGTTTGAGGGTCGTAATAAATTGCGGCTTTTTTTGGTGAATTAATTTTTGAATAGTCACAACCGACATCCACCAAAATGCGACCTTGCAACGTCTCAATTAAATAAGCCAATATTGGGGCTTGTATTAATTTTCCAGTATCGCGGTTTCGCGTAGAAAGCGATTTATCATACCGATGTGTTGCGGTCAGCAATGGCCAAAGTTTAAGTACCGAAGTCATATTGCGGTTAAAAATGAAACACCCACAGCACCTATAAAACCATCCGCCCCATTTGGCTTAAACTCTAGCGTTCCATAGTCATCACTTACCAACCTCGTAATACGATGCCGATGAAAACTTTTTAGCAATTGCCGCATTGGTATCACAGGGGCAGAAGTATCTATTTTTCCATATAATTTTTCATGCAACGCTGGTAGTTGGTACCAAGGTGCAATAGGTTTTTCGTGATGGGCGTTGTGATATGAAAAATTTAAAAAAATAAGATTTAGAAATGGGTAACGAACAGAAACTAAATTTGAATAAGTGTTTGCTTGCTCGTAAGCTGCATCGCGTAACTTACCATCCGCCATAAACATATCGTCCTTTTTGCCAGCATCTGCAACAATAAATGCATCATATGTATGCTGGTAAGCATCTGCAAAGCGTAACATTGTAAGCATCATGCAATATACAACTCCATAAAGTATTAGCGCTTTAACTGAGTAATAGCCGACTATTGAAAATAATGAGACACGCACCAAAAGCACTAAAGTTTTACGCTTACGCTTGTGATACCAACGTGGTGTGATAAAAGGTAGAACAATAACTAGTATATGCATAAGGATTTCTGTGGCGGGGATATAAACCCACTCTAATGAAGTAATTAGCAATTTAAATGGCTTAGGCATTTGCATTACAAACTGCTTAATATCAAAACTTACCACATCAGCACGGTCAACATGGTGATGCATGTGCTTATTGCGAATTTCTTCATAGGTACTATAACAACTTCCGTTTATCCAAGTCATGATCACACCCCAGCGTTTATTTAACTCAGCGGATTTAAAAATGCTGTAGTGACTAAATTCGTGTAATAAATAGGCACTTGTGATAAGTGTTTGTAAAGTCAGCAGCATCCCAATTACGTTAATCCACCAAGCTGATGAGAACAAGCAAGCAAAACCAATCCAAAAGCCTATTAAAACAAAGCATATGGCAAACACATTGAGTTTTACACCTTCCTTATCTTTAAAAGAATCGGCGAATTTAAAACTAGTTAATATACTTTTTGAACTCATTAGTACGATTGAGCTGTGGTTTGATTCATCAGCGAAATATGCTTAACGATGTCAGCATAACTGCCAAAACATTTTGAGAAATTTAGAAAAGTATATGTACATAAAAGCTCCTAAGCCTTAGATAAAAATGAGAGGACGAATCAACTTCACATCCTCCCGGGCTTTTATCCCTCCGTGGAGCCTCAAATGTTTGAGACCGGCAACTCTTGGACCAGACACTTCCATCATAAAGAAGCCGGAACCCTAGTTAACCTAATATATAGCTTGTGGTGTAAAACCTACTCACCCTCTGACATAAAATATAGCAACTGCTGTGCCAAATATTTAAAATGCTGATTTTAAATGAAAATTTAATATAAAAAAATAAAAACTGGAAAATTGCGCACCAATGCCGTGCAAAATCTATAATGGCTGCACCAAGTTTGATAGAAGTCATTTGTGATGCCTAATTCAGTCAATATTTTTTAGGAGCTAAGTAGATATTCCTAAACATTCACTTGCTATCAAACACCCTTTTGCGTAAGCCTCAATTTCGTAGGCGTTTTTGGCATAACCTTTGCGGCAAGACCACAAATATTTAAACACAGTCATGCCGTGCAAATATTGCGAAACATGTGTAAGCTCGTGCCCGAGAAGCTCGATACCGCACTTGGTGTTTGGCTGATAATAGCCAGCGCGAAAATAGATGCGATGTCCGAGCACCACAGCGCACATATCTCGGCGCAACCAAAATGGTACTTTTCCCTCAATAATGCGTGCTTCATCTAAGACTATCTGTGCAAAATATGGCTTAAATATTTGCAGCTCTTCATGCGTTAAAGCGCGTCCAGCCTTGTCCATGACTACTCACCTATTGCGTGCAAAAGTATGCGCCTAGTCGCTGGTATGTGCCTATGTTCGAACAAGAAAATACCTTGCCATTGGCCGAGCGCAAGTTTGCCATTCAGTAGCGGGATCGACAAACTAATTTGTGTGAGCGCAGAGCGAATATGCGCTGGCATATCGTCTGGTCCCTCTACAGTATGAATAAAAAGATCGTCACCGTCTGGCACCAGTCGGTTAAAAAATGCCTGCATATCTACCAAAACATCAGAATCGTAATTTTCATTAATCAGTAAACTGGCAGAAGTATGTTGAATATAAAGTGTGACGAGGCCAGTTTGTAAACCCAAGCCTGCCACACCACTCAGTACTTGAGGGGTAATGTCATATAGCTTGCGACCTTGCGCCTTAACGCTTAACTCTTGTGTAAATTGACGCATCATAAAAAAGGGCTTTGAGCAATACAAAACCCATTATAGCAAGTCAGAAAAATCTAGTGTCTGCGATAATAGTTAAAGCCCCAACCCCAACGTGGCGCGAGGTAAGGATTGCCATAATAGGGATAACCATAAGGGCCATAAAATCCACCAAAACGTGGCCCCCAAAACGGATCGTAATAGCCGTCACGCATAAATTCGCGCTCTTGCTCCAAACGGTCTTGTGCAATGCGTTTTGCCTTTTCACGCTTGTTTATTTCTTCTGCAACTGCATTTTGCTTGGCAGCCTCGTTGCTTTGATGAATATAATCAAGCACTTTTACGTCAACCCCCTTGCGACTTAACTCCAAACTTTGCGATGGCGTAAGTTCATAACGTGAGTTACTTGTCTGAATTTTTGCAATGATTTCATCTGCCGTTTTACCTTGTTTAGAGTCAGTGACAATTTCATCTAGACTGAAGGTTGCCACTGCTGGCGGCAATATTTTCGCCATTTCTTCAGTCGTAATTCGTTCTACATTGCCGTAGCGCGCTCCAGAACTAGCGCAAGCGCTTAAGATTAAAGCCAGCAAAAACAAACAGCTAAATTTTAAATATTTCATCTTGCCCTCACTCATGTTCTCGGCATTTTTCTTAATGCTGGTGATGCGCCAGTGAGACTCTCATCGTATGCGTGCCGTTTACTTTCATACAAACTCAACACTTTTTTTACATATGCCCGCGTTTCTTTATACGGTGGCACGCCTTTATACCTATCTACTGCATGCTCTCCAGCATTGTAAGCAGCAACCGACAAGGTCACATCTCCCCTAAAGTAAGAAAGCAACCAGCGCAAATACTTAACACCGCCCTTAATGTTTTGACTGGCGTTATACGCATTTTTAACGTTAAAACGCTCCGATGTTGCTGGTATTAATTGCATCAAGCCATGCGCATCTGCGTTTGACTTTGCATTCACTTTAAAATTCGATTCCGCAGTAATAATCGACAACACTAATTTGGGATCCACTTTGTACCAATCAGAGATTGTCCCCACCAAATCCACCACCCAGCGCTTATTCTTGGGCAAGCTAGCTACATATTTATCAATTGCGGGAGAGCCCTTAGCTGATGCAGTCTCGGGTGCTTTTGGCGCGTGCTCTGGCTCAATGGCTTGCAACACGCATTGTGGCGTATCAGAAGTTTGAATATTGATAGTTTCCAGCATTCTCTGCGCCTCAAAATGCCCGTGTGTGGCGGCAATTCCAAACAAATTGGCTGCAAAATCTCTGTTTGCTGGTACTCCACGCCCGAAGGCATAAAGCATCCCTAAGCGGTACATGCCTTCTGCGCTGCCATCGCGCGCTGCTTCACAGTACAAATTAGCAGCCTTCCAATCGCCGTCACTATCCTTTTCGTCCGCTTCCAGCAAACTCGCCCGCACCAGCAAATCTTTGATGACTGGCGGCTCATTATCAAAGGTCTCAAGCTCGCTACCAGTGAACGCATAAGTTGCTCCGCAATAGAATAATGCAACGAGAAAACAGCCTAGCATTGAGCTTTTAAACATGCCTCTCCTTTAAGTAAAGCCTAACATAGCGCTTAATTCGCTTTGGTAAAAGTCATTTTACCCGCTTTGTAATCCACTACAATACAATCCTTTGCGCCAAAACTACCATTCAAGATTTCTTTGGCTAATGGATTTTCAATCTCACTCTGTATTGCACGTTTTAGCGGACGAGCACCATATACGGGGTCAAATCCTGCATTTGCAATCTCACTTAATGCAGCATCGCTCACCTGCAAAGCCATGTCCATTTTAGCCAATCGAGATTTAAGCAATTGTAGCTGTATACCAGCAATTGATTTAACCTGTGTTGCGCCTAACGAATGGAAAACGACCACTTCGTCGATACGGTTGACGAACTCGGGGCGGAAATGCGTTTTCACCTCACCCATTACGGCCAGTTTAACCACTTGGTAATCTTGGTCAGCCATTGTTTGTATCATTTGCGAGCCGAGATTAGATGTCATAATAATTACGGTATTTTTAAAATCCACCGTGCGCCCTTGACCATCTGTCAAACGACCGTCATCCAACACTTGCAACAACACATTAAATACATCTGGATGCGCCTTTTCAACTTCATCCAACAGAATGACCGAATATGGTTTACGACGTACAGCCTCTGTCAGTGCGCCACCTTCATCGTAGCCCACATAACCTGGTGGCGCGCCAATCATGCGCGACACAGAATGTTTTTCCATATACTCGCTCATGTCGATACGAATTAAATGGTCTTCAGAATCAAACAAGAAGCCAGCCAAAGCCTTACACAACTCTGTTTTACCTACGCCAGTTGGCCCTAAGAACAAAAAGCTTCCGTAGGGGCGATTCGGGTCACTTAAGCCCGAACGTGAACGCCGTATTGCATCAGAAACCAAGCGCACAGCCTCGTCTTGCCCTACCACACGCTCATGCAGTTTGGCTTCCATAGTAAGGAGTTTCTCTCGCTCACCTGTCATCATTTTGCTTACAGGAATTCCAGTGGCGCGACTCACCACCTCGGCAATCTCTTCTGCCCCTACCTCAGTGCGAAGCATTCTATGTTTTATAACGTCACTTGTCGCAGATTCTGTAGTGGCTTGTTTCAACTGCGCTTCTAGAGCGGGGAGCTTGCCATACTGCAACTCAGAAACACGCTGCCATTCGCCTTTGCGCGTGGCTTCTTCCATCTCAAATTTGAGCTTTTCAATCGCCTCTTTTATATGTGCAGAGCCTTGAACTTGTGACTTTTCAGCTTTCCATATATCTTCTAAATCAGAAAACTCTTTTTCCAGTTTATCAATTTCTTCTTCAATCAAACCAAAGCGCTTAATTGAACCTTCGTCCTTTTCGCGACGTACCGCCTCACGCTCGATTTTGAGCTGAATCAAACGACGCTCGAGTTTATCCATCACTTCTGGCTTGCTGTCAATTTCCATTTTGATGCGACTAGCCGCCTCATCAATCAAATCGATGGCTTTGTCTGGTAAGAAGCGATCAGTAATATAGCGATGTGACAACTCAGCCGCCGCCACAATTGCAGGGTCGGTAATCTCCACGCCATGATGCAATTCATACTTTTCTTGCAAGCCGCGCAAAATAGCTATGGTGGCTTCTACACTGGGCTCATCCACTAACACTTTTTGAAAACGACGCTCTAATGCTGCATCTTTCTCGATATATTTACGATACTCATCAAGCGTAGTTGCACCAACGCAATGCAGTTCACCACGCGCCAACGCTGGCTTAAGCATATTTGCCGCATCCATCGCCCCTTCTGATTTACCCGCCCCCACCATGGTGTGAAGTTCATCAATAAACACAATAGTTTTGCCTTAGTACTGCGACAGCTCTTTCAACACAGATTTCAAACGCTCTTCAAACTCACCGCGATATTTTGCACCAGCCAACAAGGCCGCCATATCAAGGCTTAATACTTTTTTACCTTTAAGCGATTCAGGTACTTCGCCATTCACAATACGTTGCGCCAAACCTTCCACAATAGCGGTTTTACCCACTCCTGGCTCACCAATCAATACGGGATTGTTTTTTGTGCGACGTTGCAGTACTTGAATGGTACGGCGAATTTCGTCATCACGCCCAATGACCGGGTCAAGTTTACCTAATCTGGCTCTTTCGGTTAAATCAAGCGTATATTTTTTAAGCGCCTCGCGCTGACCCTCTGCCTCCTGATTATCTACAGCCCCATCGCCACGAACCGCATCAATACTGGCTTCCAGAGCACCTTTAGTTAATCCATTTTGTTTGAGCAATTTGCCTGTTTCACCCTTATCATCCACCAAGGCGAGCAAAAACAGTTCGCTGGCAATAAACGCATCTTTGCGTTTTTGTGCAAGCTTGTCGGTGATATTAAGTAGATTATTCAGGTCGCGCGAAATCGCCACTTCACCAGTCACTTCAGTTGATTTTGGCAAATTGTTAATCGCTGTATTTAAAGCAGTTTTAAGCGGATTTAACTGCGCACCTGCTCGCGATAGCAAGGAGGCCGTGCTACCGTCATCTTGATTAAGCAAGGCCAGCAATAAGTGCTGCGCTTCTATTGATGTATTGTCGGCGCCGAGCGCGATACTTTGCGCGTCTGCCAACGCTTGTTGAAATTTTGTAGTGAGTTTATCGAAACGCATTTTTGTCTCCATTTAAGTTACCGTTACTACATAAATGGAGACAAATGCTTAAAATTCAATTGCGGTTAGTTTTCCGTCAATGGCACAAGCCTAAAACCATCGGTGACTGTATTAATCGCCAAATAAACTTTTCCTTTATTTTCAATTAACTGTGGATAGTCCGCCTTATCTTTTGTGCTGAAAACCAATTTTGCGTCATTCCAATTTTTTCCGCCGTCTTCTGATTGCATGGCATAAATTCCAGTCGCTTTTGTCGTGCTTGCTGCGGTGCCAACTTTCTCTGTCCACACCAACCACACCTTCTCTCCTAGACTTAGCAATGCTGGGTGCCCAGCTTGATTTTTCATATTACCAAATTTTTTAGGTGGCGACGTCACCCAAGCTTCACCATCCATACGTGCATATTTCAAGCTAGGAGTATCTCCAGCGCCATCAAAATAGGCCATGTGGTAGCCAAACGCTGAACCATAAGCCAATGCAGCACCATGATGTGGGCAACCATCAATTTGCCAGTGTCCAAAACTGGCCCGAACAATCACTGGCGCAGCGTTGGGCGTAATTTCCGCAATTGCATGGTCGCGCTCGCC
>JBJXDT010000123.1:0-3999 GCA_046153505.1 Methylophilaceae bacterium
CTACCACCATAGATAATCCTCACTTTATTGGCAAAATCTGCATCCACTTTGGCAATTAAATCTCGAATAAATGCGTGCATCTGCTGAGCTTGTTGTGGGCTGGCGGTTTGACCATTGCCAATCGCCCAAACTGGCTCATAAGCAATCACAGTCTCTACTTGTTTGGCGCGTTCAAAAACAATTTCGTCTAGACCATGTGTAATCGCCAATATTTGATTTTTGACTACATTTTCTGCCAAGCCTGCGGCGCGTTCTTCTAAGGTTTCGCCAACACAATAAATTGGTGTAAGGCCCGCATCAACCGCTCTGGCAAACCTTCTGGCGGCTTTTTGATTACTTTCATTGCTAAGCGCTCGGCGCTCTGAGTGGCCAATAATCACATATTTGCAGCCAAATTCCGCAATCATGGGTGCCGAAATTGAAGACGTATGCGCGCCACCATCAAACTGGCTGACGTTTTGAGCGCCCCATTCAATATTCGAGTCTTTCAGCAAATTTTGCGCCTGAAACAAATAGGTATAAGGCACGCAAATTGCAAAGTCTGCTGTATTTATGCCTTTTAGGCGCTCTAGTAAACCAGCGATTAGCGCTTTATTGTTTAATAAGCTACCGTTTAGTTTCCAGTTACCCACCACCAGTTTTTGTCTCATACTTGCCACCTTTTTCCACATAACCTGTTGTTTTTAAATTTAATTAACAACCGAATTTAATTCACCCTTGCTGTAGCGCTTTGCCATATTATCCATTGTTATTGTCTTTATTTTGCTGGCATAACCTGCGCTACCAAAAGCCTCAAAACGGTCTTTACAGACCTTTTGTGCCTCAGCAATCGCCACAGTGAATAAAACACGCGGGTCAAATTCTTCTGGGCTTTCGGCCATTTTTTTACGCAATGCCGCCGTCATGGCCAAGCGAATATCGGTATCAATATTCACTTTACGCACGCCATTTTTAATGCCTTCTACAATTTCAGAAATCGGCACGCCATAAGTTTCTTTAATTTTTCCACCGTACTGGCGAATGGTTTCCAGCGACTCCTGCGACACGCTCGACGAGCCGTGCATGACTAAATGCGTATTAGGAATACGCTGATGAATGGCTTTAATTCTATCAATTGCCAAGGTATCGCCTGTCGGCGGGCGGCTAAATTTATACGCACCGTGACTAGTACCAATCGCGATAGCCAGCGCATCCACTTGTGTGGCTTTTACAAATTCTGCCGCTTCGTCTGGGTCTGTTAACATTTGCGATTCATCTAGATGTCCTTCTGCGCCGCTGCCATCTTCTTCGCCTGCCTGACCAGTTTCTAGCGAGCCTAAGCAGCCCAATTCGCCTTCTACAGACACCCCCACCGCATGTGCCATTTCAACTACGCGTTGTGTCACATCAATATTATAGACGGTGCTTGACGGCGTTTTTGCGTCACTTTGTAGCGACCCATCCATCATCCCACTAGAAAAACCACTGCGAATTGCGGTTTGGCAAACGGCTGGCGATGCTCCGTGATCTTGGTGCATACAAATCGGAATGTGCGGATATTGCTCAATCGCCGCCTCTATCATCTTGCGTAAAAATGCCTCGCCCGCGTATTTTCTAGCGCCTGCTGAAGCTTGCAAAATGACAGGGCTATCTACCTCATCCGCCGCCTGCAAAATGGCGTGAATTTGCTCCATATTATTGATATTAAACGCGGGTAAGCCGTAACTGTATTCGGCTGCGTGGTCTAATAATTGTCTTAACGAAATAAGTGCCATATTTTTCCTGTTTATTTGTGCTTTTGTTAGCTAGCTAAAGATTGCCATGTCAATGACGTGGCGCTATCTTGTGCAAGTTGCGAATCAAACTCGCTGTGATATAACTCAATCAAATTAACTTCTAAGCGCGAACCCAAAATAACAGGCACACGTTGGTGAATGTCATCAGGTTGAATATCTAAAATACGCTTACGGCCTGTGCTACTTTTGCCGCCCGCCTGTTCAACAATAAAACTAATTGGATTAGCTTCATACAATAAACGTAGCCGCCCCGCTTTAGCTGGCAGTTTGTTATCAGCAGGGTAAAGATATACGCCGCCACGCATCAAAATACGATGTACATCCGCCACCATACTTGCGACCCAACGCATATTAAAATCGCGCCCTCTCACACCTTTACTGCCAGCTTTGCACTCCTCAACATAATGTTGTATTGGCAATTGCCAATGGCGCTCGTTACTGGCGTTAATAGCGAATTCAGAGGTGATTGCGGGTATTTGAATATCTGGATGTGTTAATACAAACTCATTCACCTCTGGGCACAGAGTAAAACCTTGTACACCGCTACCAATAGTGATGACCAACATGGTAGAAGGTCCATACAAGGCATAGCCCGCAGCAAGTTGCTTATTGCCCGCTTGCAAAAAATCACAAGTTTTATCGGCATCTTTGAAGGCCAATAATATAGAGAAAATAGAACCTGTGGACACATTCACAGCCACATTCGATGAGCCATCTAGCGGATCAAACACCACCAAAAACTTGCCATCTTTAGCGGCTTCTGTGAATATAACTGGTGTTTCTAACTCTTCTGAAACCAAACCACTTACCAAACCGTTTTTTTTAAGACTTGCGATAAATAAGTCATTGCTTAATACATCAATATTGGTCTGCACCTCCCCTTGCACATTGCTAGCTTCAAGCTTGTTGGCCACATCTGCCAGTGCGCCTTTTGCAGCAAGCGTAGCGATGCTTTTTGTGCAATCGGCGATATTGATTAACAAGTTACTAAGCGTTTTACCGTAAGATAAATAATGTGACGCCGTAATCAAATAATCCGCTAAAGTGGTGCTATTTTTTAAGCTACTTTCTTTCTGTGGTTTCATAGTTCTACGCTGCTTTATCAGTTTTTGTAAAGTTAAATATAAGTTAGGTAAGACATAAGTTAGGTGTAATATAAGTGAGGTACAAATTTTAGTAAATCGACTTATTCTTCGGCAAACATTGAGTTTTACTTATGTTACAAATAATCCATGCGAAACCTCACCCTACGACAAATTAGAATTTTCATAAGCGCAGCAAAGCACCAAAGTTTCTCTCAAGCGGCAGAGGAACTAAACATCACGGGCTCGGCTGTTTCTTTACAAATTAAAGAAATGGAGGGCGACATCGGCATAAGTCTGTTTAATCGAGACAGTAAAAAAATTGCCCTGACCACCGCAGGCGAGCATTTTTTAACTTACGCAAACCGCATGATGAGCATTTTTAATGACGCTAGAATGGCGATGGATAATTTGCGTGGCTCAGAAATGGGCATTCTCAAAATCGGCTTGGTCGGCACCACGCGTTATTTTTTGCCAATCATCCTACTGCAATTTAAAAAAGATTATCCCAATTTGCAAATTAAAGTCGTTGTCAAAAATCGGCAAGCATTGATTGAGTTATTAACTGAAGGCAGCATTGACATTGCAATCATGGGTAAACCGCCCGCCAATATTCACGCGCAAGCTGACCCTTTTGCAAATCACCCGCATGGCTTTATTGCAAGCCCCACGCACCGCTTAGCAGGTCAATCTAATTTACCTGCAGACATTTTGAACCAAGTAGAAATTATTGCTAGGGAAGAAGGCTCTGGGACGCGATACATCATGGAAAAATATATTGCCGAGCAGGGGCTTTCGCTAAAAATGAGTATGGAAATGTCGGGCAATGAAACCATCAAACAAGCAGTCATGGCAGATTTGGGCGTGTCTTTTGTGTCGCTACACACAGTAGGCAATGAAATAGCCAGCCAGCAAGTTGTGCTGTTAGATATTAAAGATACGCCTGTCATGCGTACTTGGCATATTGTTACGCCAAATAATCATCCAATTACGCAATCCACTGAAGCATTTAGGCAATTTATACTAGACAAAGCCGAGGCGATTCTGAATGATTTATTTGGAATGCAACAGTCAAGCTAGGCTGGAATTTAGTGCTTATCGGAAGGAGTCATTTTGAATAAAGGCGTAAGGTTTCATGAATT
>JBJXDT010000124.1:0-12021 GCA_046153505.1 Methylophilaceae bacterium
AGCGCAATATGCAAACGCTGTTGACGCGTTACCCAAATCTTAACATTGTATTTGAGCACATCACTACTAAAGATGCAGCAGACTTTGTAACAAGCTCGCCGAATAACATCGCGGCGACGATTACCGCGCACCACTTACTGATGAACCGTAATGCCATGTTTACAGGTGGCATTCGCCCTCACCACTATTGTTTGCCCGTGCTAAAACGTGAAATGCACCGCTTGGCGCTAGTAAATGCGGCGACTTCAGGAAATCCAAAATTCTTCTTAGGCACCGATAGTGCACCGCATGCCAAACACACTAAAGAAGTGGCTTGCGGTTGCGCTGGGATGTACACGGCACACGCAGCGATAGAGCTTTACGCTGAGGCGTTTGAAGCTTCAGATGCGCTAGATAAACTGGAAGCATTTGCCAGTTTTTATGGCGCAGATTTTTACGGTTTGCCGCGAAATAATGAAAAAATCACTCTTATTAAAGAAGAATGGCAAGTGCCGGCAAGTCTAAAATATGGTAACGAAGAACTTATTCCGTTGCGCGCGGGACAAACTATCGCTTGGAAATTAAAAACACAATAGAAACTTAAGGAAAAATAATGAAATTACTAAATGAATTGATTATTTTCTTAATAGCTATCGGCCTGCAGGGTGCGCCCGTTTTGGCTGCGGAGCCAACGATGATAGATCAAGGTGGCTACCATGCAGAATTTAAAAAACTAGATATAGACGACAACGCTAAACTAACTTACGCTGAGGCAAGCAAAGAAAAAATCTTCGCTGATGGCTTTAGCAAAGCGGATAAAAATAAAAATAACATACTAAATTACGACGAATATGCAGCCTATAAATCAGATGTACAAGGCAAAGAAAGCAAGCGCGTGATTAGCGATAGCACAATTACCTCAAAAATTAAATCTAAGTATTTGCTAGAAAAAGGTATTAAAAGCTTTAAAGTGAGCGTAGAAACCAAAGACGGTGTGGTGGTGTTGAGCGGCTTTGTGGAAAGTGATGCGATTAAAGCGCGCGCAGGTGAAATTGCAGTGAGTGTGAGTGGTGTGAAATCGGTGAGCAATGGCATAGTTGTAAAACCTTAATTTTCAGTATGTTATAATAATCAAAAGCTGGCCAGACAGTCGCCGCTCGCGTAAGCGAGGGGAGGAAAGTCCGGGCTGCAAAGAGCAGGATGACGGCTAACAGCCGTACGTCGTGAGACGAGGAATAGGGCCACAGAGACGAGCGTATTAAGTTACGGTGAAACGCGGTAACCTCCATCTGCAGCAATATCAAATAGGCTGGCAATAGGCGTGGCTCGCGCTGCCAGCGGGTAGATAGCTTGAGCGCATGAGCAATTGTGCGCCTAGATGAATGACTGTCATGCGTTGCAAAACGCATACAAAACCCGGCTTATCGGCCAGCTTTTTCATGATTTTCTCTCGCCAATACAATTCAACCACATAAGCCATAAGGCTAATATTTTACATTCACTTAAATTTATAACTATATGATTTTAAATGAATTGTTATTCTCTATAAAAGTACGCTAAGTCATTGTCTTATAAAGAAAAAACCTTAAAAAGTGCTTGCCAAGCGCTTTTTTTTTATCTATAGTGCCAATTGGTGGAGAAAAGTGGAGTTTTGTGGGGAATTTTAACTTTCACTTCGGGTTGTTAGTGATTCCTCACTTTTTCTACAAAATAATTATAGGGCAATAAGGCAAACATGTTCCGTGGTGCGACGAATTTAAGTATGGATGCGAAAGGACGGTTAGCTGTTCCAGCTAAGCATCGTGATGCGCTTTTTGCGCAGTGTGAAGGCAATATCGTGCTTACTGCGCATCCACACAGCTGTTTGTTGTTGTACCCACAACCGGCTTGGGAGCCAATTCAGGCTAAAGTGATGAGTTTGTCTAGTTTTGATGCAAAGCTTTCTGCATTGCAGCGATTATTGGTTGGGCATGCGGAAGACTTGTCACTGGATAATGCGGGGCGCTTGCTGGTCTCTCCCGTATTGCGTGATTATGCGGGCTTGGAGAAGGATGTGATGTTGGTTGGTCAGGGTAGCCATTTTGAGTTATGGAATATGGAAGCATGGCGCAAGCAGTTGTTAAATGTTGTTGGCGACATCGAGATGCCAGCAGATTTAAGCGGATTCTCACTATGATGCTGGGCGCGAAGTCGGCGCCCGCCTCAGCAACAGTCTCAGTGCCTCTTGAATCTGCAGCGCATATTACTGTGTTGCTGAATGAGGCAGTGGATGCGCTAAACATTCGAGCAGATGGCACTTACATTGATTGTACATTTGGGCGCGGTGGGCATAGCAAAAAAATATTAGAACGGTTGGGCGCTAAAGGTCACTTGTATGCGATAGATCGCGACTTGGCAGCTTTAGCGGTTGGTAAATCTATTACAGATGCAAGATTTCACATTGAGCATTTGCACTTTTCAGAAGTAAATCAATTGGCAACAAAATACAAACTTACAAGCGTCGACGGCATCTTGCTGGATTTGGGCATTTCTTCGCCACAAATCGATGAAGCTGAACGCGGTTTTAGTTTTAGATTTGACGCGCCTTTGGATATGCGGATGAATCAAAGCCGTGGCAAAACAGCTGCAGAGCTGTTAGCTACTATTTCGGAGCAAAAATTAGGGGAGGTTATAAAAGACTATGGTGAAGAACGGTTTGCTAAGCAGGTTGCAAGGGCGATTATTAAGGAGCGCGATGACGGGCGGGCCGTCACCACTACAGGACAGCTTGCCAAGGTCGTGGCAGACGCAATCCCAAAGGTCGAGCCGGGGCAAAACCCTGCAACGCGCACCTTTCAAGCTTTACGGATTTTCGTCAATCAGGAGCTTGAGGAGTTATCGCTAGTACTCCCAAAGTGCTTGCAGTTGTTGTCTGAGGGGGGATATTTGGTGGTGATTAGCTTTCACTCGCTAGAAGACCGCATAGTGAAACGTTTTATTAAGAGTGAAGAAAATCGTGACGATCTTCCGGCAAACTTTCCTGTAAAAGCTAAAGATTTGCCTCAACCAAGATTAGTGACGGTTGGCAAAGCTACTAAACCAAGTGCGGGCGAAATTAAACTAAATCAGCGGTGCAGAAGCGCGGTAATGCGCGTGGCAATAAGGACGGCAACGGCATGACGCGGCTAAATTTCATTTTGTATTTCACCTTAATTGCAGTGTGCATGGGTGTAGTTGCATCGCAACACAAGGCGCGAAAATTGTATTTTGAGTTGGAGCAGCAAGAGGAGCTCTCAAAAAAATATGAGACCGAATATGGGCAATTGCAGTTAGAACAAAGCACCTGGGCAATGCACTCGCGCGTAGAAGAGCTTGCAACCAAAAATTTGCATATGCAAGTGCCAGATGTTAAACGCATACAAGTGATTTCATTAGCGGATGTGGTGAGATAAATGGCGTATAACCACCCACAACACCATATTGTTAAGTTGCCTGCTTGGCGCCGTCGAGTGCTGCTTATCTCGGTATTGGTTGGGTTCGCTGCACTACTAATGCGCGGTGTTTATTTGCAAAGTATGCATAAAGATTTCTTGCAACAAAAAGGTGATGCGCGCTATAGCCGTACGCTTGTTTTACAAGCGCATCGCGGCAAGATAACCGATAGAAATGGCGAGTTATTGGCAATTAGTAGCCCAGTAGAGTCGGTCTGGGCAAGTCCGCCAGATGTGGAAATTAATAAGCAGCAAAAAATTGAACTCACTAAATTGTTAGAAATAAAACCCAAAGACTTTGATAAAAAAATTGCTAATACTGAGCGTGAGTTTGTCTATCTCAAACGCCGCATGTCGCCAGCAGTTGCTGGAAAAATTATGAGTTTGCAGATTCCTGGAATATTTACTGAACATGAATTTAAGCGTTTTTACCCAGCGGGGGATGTGACTGCACATGTGGTTGGCTTTACGGGCGTTGATGATAATGGTCAAGAGGGATTTGAGTTGGCAAAAAATAGTGAGCTTTCGGGTAGAGCTGGCGAGCGACGCGTGATAAAAGACCGGCAAGGCCATATTGTAGAGGATTTAGAGGCTGTCAAAGTGCCGCAAGATGGCCATGATTTGGTGTTGAGTATAGACCGTAGAATTCAATATCTAGCTTTTAGAGAACTTTCAAAAGCGGTGGATTTGTATAAGGCAAAGGCTGGCGCGGCAATTGTGTTAGATGCCAAAACAGGCGAAGTGTTGGCTATGACGAATATACCTACTTATAACCCCAATAATCCAGTGAATATAGCGGGCAAAACACGTAATCGCTGCATGACAGATATATATGAGCCAGGCTCCACAATGAAGCCCATGGCGGTTTCGGCGGCGATGGAGTTTAGTGGGTTTAAGCCGACGACTAAAATCGATACCGGTAGTGGCACTTTGTCCATTGGTCCAGCAACCATACATGACGCGCATCCGCATGGGGTTATTCCTGTGGCGCAAGTGATTCAATTTTCGTCTAACGTGGGCGCATCAAAAATGGCGCTCACACTTAAAAAAGAAGAGTTATGGAGCACCTTTAATCAGCTTGGCTTTGGTACACCAACGCATATCGGTTTTCCTGGCGAGGTTGGTGGCAAGTTGCGGCCTTATAAGACTTGGCGCCCGATTGAGCAGGCGACCATGTCATTTGGTCACGGCATCAGTGTGACATTGTTGCAAATGGCGCGTGCATATACAGTTTTTGCAAATGAAGGTGAAATGAAGCCTGTTTCATTATTAAAGATAAATGATGTGCCAGTCGGCCATCAGGTTTTTTCAGCGCAAGTGGCGAATGATATGAAAGATATGCTGGAGCTAGTCATTCAACCTGGCGGAACAGCCACTAAAGCAGCTATATCTGGCTATCGTGTAGCAGGCAAAACCGGTACCGCGCATAAGCTCGGCCCGCATGGTTATGAGGAGGATAAATATGTTGGCTCATTTGTTGGCTTAGTACCTGCCTCAAATCCACGCCTAATTATGGCAGTGATGATTGATGAGCCTACAACGGGCGAATATTATGGCGGCACAATTGCGGCGCCCGTTTTTAGCGCTGTAATGGCAGATACACTGCGCATGCTCTCTGTTCCACAAGATGCGCCGAGCGCAAACGTTGTAATACCAAATGATGCTAATCCAAGTAATGAAGACGCGAAAGAAGTGATATGACCAAGTACGTGATTCAAAAATCGGTCAAAAGTATCACTTCGGATAGCCGAAAAGTACAGGCTGGAAGCCTTTTTGTGGCTTATCCTGGTGATAATTCGGATGGTCGTATGTATATAGATGATGCGATAAAAAACGGCGCAGTAGCCATTTTATGGGACCCTAAAGACTTTTCCTGGCGGCCGCATTGGAAAATTGAAAACACGCCAATTAAAAACTTGCGACAACATGTTGGCACTATCGCCGATCAGTTCTATGGCAAACCTTCGAATAAACTGTGGTGCATAGGTGTAACAGGCACCAACGGAAAAACCTCAATTACACAATGGCTTAGCCAATGTTTTAATTTTATTTCTCGTAAAACAGCGGTCATTGGCACATTGGGTAACGGATTACCAAACCAGCTAACACCTACGCAAAACACTACGCCAGATGCCGTTTTGTTGCAAAGCATGTTGTCTGATTATCTCAAAGCGAATGTGGAGATTGTCGCCATGGAGGTGTCATCGCATGGACTTGATCAGGGTCGCGTGAATGGCGTGCATTTTGATGTAGCGGTGCTCAGTAATTTAACGCGAGACCATTTGGATTACCACGGTAGCTATGAAAAATACGCTGCAGCAAAACGGCGCTTGTTTGTTTCAAATCATTTAAAGTTGGCGGTACTCAATGCAGACGATGCGTTTGGTAAAAGTATTGAACAAGAGTTGACTCAACTTGGTATTGCCACCATGACATACGGTATTGAAAGTGGCGATATACGAGCATCAAAGATTATGTTTGAACATAAGCATTTTAGCTTTTGGGTAACTACTCCACATGGTCAGGGTGAAGTAAAAGCGAACTTATTGGGCAAGTTTAATGTGTATAACGTGTTGGCAGTGTTGGCGACTTTGCTGGTTTCTAAAGTGAGTTTAGCAGATGCCATAAAAGCGATTTCCCAAATTGAGTCTGCTGGAGGTCGCATGCAGCAACTAGGTGGCGGGGATGCGCCTTTGGTAGTGGTGGATTATGCACACACCCCCGACGCACTCAAGAATGTGTTGTCGACCTTAAAAACACATACCAATGCCAAACTGATATGCGTATTTGGTTGTGGCGGTAATCGCGATGTTGGAAAGCGTGTGTTGATGGGAGAAGTGGCGAGCGCCCATGCAGATGCAGTGGTGGTGACTTCGGACAATCCGCGAAACGAAAATCCTCTAAACATCATGCAAGATATTTTGGGCGGCATGCATGGCAATTATGCGGTGGAAGAAGATCGCGCAAAAGCGATAGCCATGGCGATTTCTACAGCAAAACCAGGGGACACGGTATTGATTGCTGGAAAAGGGCATGAGGAGTATCAGGAAATTGCAGGTGAAAAACGCACTTTCAGCGATGTGGCGCATGCACAAAAGGCCCTTAAGCGTTACTCGGGAGAGGTTTTATGATGAAGCTATCTGAAATCGCAAAAGTATTAAATGTGCCAATGCGCGGTATAGACGTGAATGTGAGAAGTATTGGTACAGACAGTCGAAATATTGCCAAAGGTCAATTATTCGTTGGTATTAAAGGCGAGCATTTTGATGGAAATTCCTATGCGGCTGAGGCCCTGAAACAGGGCGCAGCGGCAGTTATGATTTCTTCAGAGAAAATACCGGCAAATCCTTCGGTAAAAGTAGAAGACACGCGCTTAGCACTTGGTACTTTAGCGCATTATTGGCGCAATAAATTCGATTTACCTTTGGTTGCTGTGACTGGCAGCAATGGCAAAACAACAGTAAAAGAGATGATTTCAGCAATTTTAAATGCTGCTGAAGGAAAGGTGTTGGCCACGCGTGGCAACTTGAATAATGACATTGGCGTGCCACTTTCTTTGTTTGGCATTAATAATAGGCACAGTTTTGCGGTTATAGAAATGGGCATGAATCACGAAGGTGAAATTCGTTACCTCTCCAAGCTCGCGTGTCCACAAGTGGCGGTTATCAATAATGCAGGCACCGCACACATAGGCGAGCTTGGCTCGCGCGAAGCGATAGCGCGCGCTAAAGGCGAGATATTTGAAGGTTTAGCCGAGGATGGTATTGCCGTCATAAATGCAGATGATGCTTTTGCAGATTATTGGAAATCACTCAACAAAAATCGAAAAGTAATGACCTTTGGTTTGGACGCAAATGCGGACATTTCGGCCATATACAAAATGCAAGATAACGTTTCACAAATACGGCTTAAAACGCCAAATGGAAGCATCAAGTTTGATCTCAAATTGTTAGGTGAGCATAACGTGCGCAATGCACTCGCGGCCAGCGCAGCGGCCTGTGCCCTTGGTGTTAACAATGAAAATATTGCAAAAGGTTTAGCACAGTGTAATCCAGTAAAAGGTCGTCTACATTGGTTGGAAGGCGCTAATGGCGCAATGGTGATTGATGACACATATAACGCAAATCCCGATTCGATGAAAATGGCGATAGATGTGCTTGCAAATCAAAAAGGTGCTAAAACCTCAAGCCTAATTTTTGTAATGGGCGACATGGCGGAACTGGGTGATGATTCGGAACAATTTCACGCTGAAATTGGTGCTTACGCAAAGAAAAAAGGCATTCATCAATTATTAAGTTATGGGGAATTTAGCAAGTTAGCGAGCGAGAAATTTGGTGTTAATGGTAAGCATCTAAATTCACTTGAGGGCTTATTAGAAAAGCTTCGTGTCGAAATGAGTCTTGGCGTGACAGTTTTAGTGAAAGGCTCGCGCTACATGAAAATGGAGCGTGTAGTTAATGCCATTGTAAAAGAAAAATCATTCTTGGAGGCCCATTAATGTTACTCGAACTGGCGCGATATTTGGCACACGATATTCGTGGTTTTAATGTATTTAACTACATCACTTTGCGCGCGGTGTTGGCAACGCTGACCGCGTTAGCGATTTCGTTTATCGTGGGCCCCAAAATGATTCGTAAACTCACCGAATATAAAGTCGGTCAAGCGGTGCGGGATGATGGTCCGCAAACGCATTTGGTGAAAGCTGGCACACCTACCATGGGTGGTGCGCTGATTTTAGTTGCGATTGCTGTGGCAACCCTACTCTGGGCGGATTTAAGTAATCGTTTTATTTGGGTGGTGCTAGTCACTACACTTGGTTTTGGCGCAATTGGCTGGGTGGATGACTACCGTAAAGTGGTGTATAAAAACCCTAAGGGCTTATCAGCTAAAGCTAAGTACTTTTGGCAAAGTATCATTGGCTTAGGTGTGGCGATATTTCTATATAAAACAGCAGCAACGCCTATTGAGACTACCCTTATTTTCCCATTCTTTAAACATATATTCTTACCGCTTGGTATGGTGAGTTTTATTGTACTTACTTATTTGGTGGTAGTAGGTAGTAGTAACGCGGTGAATTTGACTGACGGCTTAGATGGTCTCGCCATTATGCCGACGGTGATGGTCGGTAGTGCGCTCGCAATATTTTCCTATGTTGCAGGTCATGTCTATTTTTCCAAATATCTTGGTATTCCATATGTGGCTGGCGCAGGTGAGTTAATGGTTTTTTGTGCAGCCATGGCGGGGGCGGGATTGGGATTTTTGTGGTTTAACGCATACCCTGCAGAGGTGTTTATGGGGGATGTTGGCGCGCTGGCCCTTGGTGGGGCACTTGGCATTGTGGCAGTAATAGTTAGGCAGGAAATTGTGCTCTTTATTATGGGTGGTGTATTTGTGGTAGAGACATTTTCTGTAGCAATACAAGTGCTGTATTTTAAATACACAAAGGCTAAAACGGGAACGGGTAAGCGCATATTCCTAATGGCACCTCTGCATCATCACTATGAACAAAAAGGCTGGAAAGAAACACAAGTGGTTGTGCGCTTTTGGATTATTACCATGATGTTGGTGTTAGTAGGGCTTTCTACGCTGAAACTGAGATGATAAAAATAGAACTCAAAAACAAATGCGTGACTGTGCTTGGTCTTGGTGAAACAGGGCTATCAGCATTGCGTTGGCTGCAAATGCAGGGTGCTATTTTGAACGTAGCAGATACGCGCGAGAATGCACCCGGTTTGGAAGTGGTGAAAAAAGAAATGCCAGATGTGCAGATTCGCCTAGGTAAGTTTGATGCGGACTCACTTAAAAAAGCGGAATTAATTGTGATTAGCCCTGGCATTGCATTAAGCGAACCTGCCGTGAAGGCCAGTATTGGCGCAGGTGTTCAAGTGGTGGGTGATGTGGAGTTGTTCGCGCAGTATCGTGATTCAAGTGCAAAAGTAATTGCTATTACTGGCGCGAATGGCAAAACCACGGTAACGACTTTAGTTGGGGAAATGTGTAAAGCTGCGGGTTTGAAAACGATCGTTGCGGGCAATATTGGCTTGCCAGTGCTAGATTCACTCGCAATGCCAACGCCAGATGTTTATGTATTAGAGCTATCAAGTTTTCAGTTGGAAACCACATCCAGTTTGGTTATAGATGCAGCAACAATGCTCAATTTAACCGAAGATCATATGGATAGATATGAAAATTTAACTGCCTATGCAGCTGCAAAAGCACGTATTTTTTACAATGCCAAACACCAAGTTTTAAACCGTGATGATGCTTGGAGCATGGTGATGGCTAGACCAAAATTAAGTGCTCGCACATATGGCTTGAGTGCTGATGAAAATGATTTTGGCGTTGAGACCCTAGAAAACACCACATGGGCAACAGAAGGTGATCGCAAACTTTTTAATGTTACGGACTTGCCAATCAAAGGCTCACACAATGTCGCAAACGCTTTGGCAGCAGTCGCGCTATGCCGTGCAATAGGTCTAGAGTATGCGCCTTTGCTCAGCGCGCTGTACAACTTCAAAGGCTTAGCTCATCGGGTTGAATGGGTCGCAAATATAGACGATGTTGATTATTTTGACGATTCAAAAGGTACAAATGTTGGCGCAACTTGCGCAGCACTTTCTGGTTTGACTACTAAAAATAGTTCACAAAAAGTAGTATTGATTGCAGGCGGCGATGGTAAAGGACAAGATTTTACACCACTAAAAGCTCCTGTAAAAAATAACGCGCGTGCTGTTGTGCTGATAGGGCGCGATGCGTCGCATATCGAAAAAGCACTGCAAGAAATCAATATACCAATGTATCACGCAGTAGATATGCGAGAAGCAGTGGCTATTGCGCAACGTCTAGCACAAAGCGGTGATGTGGTATTGCTATCCCCAGCTTGCGCCAGTTTTGATATGTACAAAAATTATGTACATCGCGCAGAGGTGTTTGTGGAAACGGTGAAAAACCTCGAGGTGGCAAGATGCTAAGCCCAGTAATACAAAGCCGTGAACGCATGAATGCGCCCAATTACGACCAATACTTATTTTGGGCGGTCATGATTTTATTAGGTTTGGGCTTGGTCATGGTCTATTCAGCGTCAATCGCAATTGCTGAAGCGGATAAAGCGGTTGGGCATCAAAGTACATACTACTTAGTTCGACAAGCAGTTTTCATTTTTATTGGCGTCAGTGCAGGGTTAGTGACTTTTCAAATTCCAGTGGTGTGGTGGCAAAAAATGTCGCCGTACTTGTTTTTAGGTGTGATTGGCTTGCTGGTGCTTGTGCTTATTCCAGGTATAGGTCGTAACGTCAACGGTAGTCAGCGCTGGCTTTCACTAATTCTGTTTAATCTGCAACCTTCTGAATTTATGAAACTTTTTGCCGCGATGTATGTGGCCGATTATGCCGTGCGTAAATCTGCACAAATGGACAGCATTGTTCGAGGATTTTTGCCAATGGTGGCTGTGATGGTGTTAGTTGGATTTTTGTTACTCCGTGAGCCAGATTTTGGTGCATTTGCAGTTGTTGCGGCAATTTCAATTTCTATTTTGTGGCTTGGAGGCATCAACGCCAGAATATTTGCAGGCCTGTTGGCTTTATTACCTGTGGCGATTTATGGCTTGATTGTGAGCTCTCCATATCGTATGCAGCGTGTCATTGGTTTTATGGATCCTTGGGCAGATCCATTTGGAAAAGGCTATCAACTTTCGCATGCGCTTATTGCATTTGGTCGCGGCGAGTGGTTTGGAGTGGGCTTGGGAGCAAGTGTGGAAAAACTGCTATATCTGCCAGAAGCACATACGGACTTCTTGCTCGCTGTAATCGCCGAAGAGCTAGGATTTGTAGGGGTATTGGCGGTTATAGGTTTGTTTACTTGGATAGTCATTCGCGCCTTTGGCATCGGTAAAGAGGCCATAGCCAACGAGCGTTATTTTGCAGCGCTATTGGCGCAGGGCTTGGGTGTGTGGATGGGTGTGCAGGCCATTATTAACATTGGTGTGAATATGGGCCTGCTGCCAACTAAAGGGCTGACATTGCCACTGCTTTCGTTTGGTGGTAGCGGCATATTGGCAAATTGCATTGCCATGGCAGTGCTAATGAGAATTGATTTTGAAAACCGCCGCCTTCAGAAGGGGCTTCCAGCATGAGCCAAGTTACAATGCAAACGAGAGCTGCGCGATGGCGTGAGTCGGTTTCGGAGCAGACCAACTTGCAAAGTAATCTTAAGCGTGGCGACCGTAGCCAAAATCATCGGCTACAAAAAGGCTTGTCTGCATGAGTATGATTTTTTCATCACAAGTCACTAATCAGAAAAAAGATACCTTGATGGTCATGGCGGGCGGTACTGGCGGCCATGTATATCCAGCTATGGCAGTTGCAGATAAATTGCAATCGCTGGGATGGCACATAGTATGGCTTTGTACAGAGGGAGGCATGGAAAACCGCCTAATAGAGGGGAAATCTTATAGCAAAGCGATGATAAAAATGCGTGGCGTGCGTGGCAAAGGTTTGCTTGGCTGGGTGCTATTGCCATTTAAATTGCTAATTGCATTTAAGCAAAGCTTCTCAGCAATTCGAAAGTATAAGCC
>JBJXDT010000125.1:0-13096 GCA_046153505.1 Methylophilaceae bacterium
TATTTTGCGTTTTGTAATTTTCTGCGGTGGTTTATATGGTTATTTTTTATGCCTAAATTTCTTTTGAAAGTAGTTAATATTAATTTGCATAACCATTCATCAATCGAGAAGTACTAAAGCGCGCTCTTACGCCAAGTGTGACTAAATCGCCCACTTACCATAACCCTTAAACTGACGAAACACCTCGCGCATCTCTTGCTCCGTGAGCAACGGCGGTTTGGGGTTAATTAGCAAAATGCGCCAATACTGTTCGCACAGGTTTTCCACTTCTACCGTCACTGCCAACGCATCGTCTAAATCGTGCCCCAGCGCTATCATGCCGTGATTGGCCAGCAGGCAGGCTTTGCTGTGGTATAGCGCAGCCAGCGCGTGGTCGGAAAGCACTTGCGTGCCAAACAGCGCATAAGGCGCGCAGCGTATGGTATCCGCGCCCGTGACTGCAATCATATAGTGAAACGGTGGAATGCTTTTATGCAAGCACGCCATGGTGGTGGCAAACTGGCTGTGCGTGTGAATCACCGCGTTGATTTCCGGCCGATCTGCCAGAATATCGCTATGAAAGCGCCATTCGCTTGAGGGAGTCTTATTTGGCTCAAAACTTCCATCAAAAGCCATCTGCACCATGCTTTCTGGCGACATATCTTCCACGTTCATGCCGCTTGGTGTGACAAGAAATTCACCTTCAAACCGCACACTGCAATTGCCTGAAGTCCCCTTATTTAAGCCAAGTTCAGCAAGTTTTTGGGCGGTTTTTAGCAGCGCTTCACGCATATTTTAAGCCTTGTAAATCTTGGGGTGCAAACACGCCCTTTTCTGTGATAATCCCTGTCACCAACCTTGCTGGCGTGACATCAAACGCTGGGTTTAGCGTATTGGAATTTTCGGGAATCACGCGCACGCTTTGCAGGCTGCCATCTGCGTGCAATCCCGTCATATAAATCAATTCGTCGGCATGGCGATGCTCAATTTCAATGCTGTCATGTGTGATTTGCCAATCGATGGTTGGCGATGGCACTGCCGCATAAAACGGAATTTTATTATCATATGCCGCCAGCGCCTTTAAATAGGTGCCAATTTTATTGCACACATCGCCATTCGCTGTCACTCGGTCCGCTCCCACAATAAGCATATCTACTTGATTTTTTTGCATTAAATAGCCAGCCGCGTTGTCACTAACTATAGTGTGTGGCAAACCGTGTTGCGCCAGCTCCCAAGCGGTGAGCGCGGCACCTTGGTTGCGCGGACGCGTCTCGCTCACCCACACATGCACGTTCATACCAGCGTCGTGAGCAGCATAAATGGGCGCGAGCGCAGTGCCGAAATCTACAGTTGCCAGCCAGCCAGCATTGCAGTGCGTCAAGATATTAAAGGTTTTGTTCTGGTATAAATTTTTAATCAAAGTTAAACCATGTAGCCCGATCGCCTTGTTTTGCACCACATCTTCCTCGGCAATTTCTGCAGCCAATCTCCATGCGGCTAAGTTGCGCCGCTCTGTGATGCCCTGCAAGCCAGTCACCATGCGCCTCGCAGCCCATATTAAATTCACTGCGGTTGGACGGCTTGCAATTAAGGCATCTGCCGCGCGCGCCAAATTTTCGTCCGAATCATCCTCGCACATGGCTAATGCAATGCCATAAGCCGCAGCGGCGCCAATGAGCGGTGCACCTCGTACTTGCATGGTTTTTATCGCGTTAATCATGCTTGCAACGGAATACAGTTGCAAAATTTCAAATTTAAAGGGCAATTGCGTCTGATCGATAATTTGCACAAACTTACAACGCGGGTCAGGCCAGATTGTTCGAAAATGTTGAGAATTTACAAGCATAGTTTTCGCAAATTTAGTAATCTTTATTACTAAAAATTCTTAAATATATTTAAATAAAAATGTTGCATTATATGACGCTTTAATATTTGTCATTATCCGTCCACAAAAACTGTGGATAACTTTGTGGATTAGTGTGTAGCCAAATCGTAACATAGGATTTTATAAGGATTTTTTCTAAAAGTTCAATTTTTAATCTAATATTTTTATTATAAAAATCAATAACTTAAAGTATGTCATTGGTTGGTAAAGGGTTTTTATGCAATGTTAATGTAATACTTCAAGTGGTGTGCATAAAGCTGCCATTTTGGGCAAAATTTCCACAGCATTTTTGCTTGTAATTTCAATGATTTGCGATACTGGAACGCCCCTCAAATCAGCCAAAACTTGTGCAATTTTTACGAGCTCTTGTGGCTGATTTCTACCTTTAGTTCCCAACCATTCTGGTGGAATATCTGGCGCATCTGTCTCTAAAACAATGGCTTCTAAAGGTAACTTTTTAGCTAACTCTCTGATTTTAAGTGCGCGGGAATAAGTCATGGCACCACCAAAACCTAATTTAAAGCCAAGTTTAATAAATTCCTGCGCTTGTTGCGGGCTACCGTTAAATGCATGCGCAATGCCACCTTGCACTTTGTTGCGGCGTAGATGCTTTAACACTTCATCGACAGCGCGCCGCACATGCAAAATGACGGGCAAATCAAATTCTTTGGCAATTTTTAGCTGTTCAGAAAAAAAATATTCTTGTGTTTCCCTGTTTTCTTGCTGGTTCGATTGGCTGACAAAAAAATCCAATCCAATTTCGCCAATCGCCACCAGTTTATTTTCACTTGGCAAGGTTTGCTCAACCAAGGTTCTCAGTGATTTAAGGTGACTCGGGCTCGCATTACTCACATACATGGGATGCATGCCCAACGCATAACAACAAATGGGGTACTGGCGAGATAGCTGGATCACTTTTTGAAAATTTTTTGGCTCCACAGCTGGTACCACAATCATCTGCAAACCAGCCATTTTAGCCTGCATCGTCACCTCATCGCGGTCTGTGTTAAACTCGGCCGCATCCAAATGGCAATGTGTGTCTATCAACATAATATTAGGCACATTTGAACCTTAACCGAATATCAGCTCCAAATTGGCGCACATCAAGTACTTGCAAATTCAAGGCTTGATTCATCTCGGTTAATGGCGGCATAGCAAACATACTTTTTGCATCGCTACCCATGATTTTTGGCGCGTAATAAACAATCAGCTCATCAATTAGGTTTTGCGCCATCAGCGCACCATTCAGACCTTCACCGCTCTCTACCAACACCTCATTGATTTCATTGCTTGCAAGGTGGCTTAACAAGGTTCTAAGGCATACTTTGCCTGCCTCGTTTGGAATACAAAGTAGCTCCGCGCCAGCCTCGAACAATTTTTCCGCCCTATCGTCCGAATCAATTGCAAACGCAATTAATGTGCGACCATTTTGCAACACTTTAGCATTGAGCGGCGTGCGCAAAAAACTATCGACAACCACACGCAAAGGTTGTCTTTCTATGGAAATTTCTCGCACTGTCAAACTTGGGTCATCTTGCAGCACAGTACCAATACCCGTCAAGATTACACATGAACGCGCACGCAATTGCTGCACATCGTAGCGCGCCGCTTCGCCTGTAATCCATTGACTTTCGCCATTAGCAAGCGCAGTTTTGCCATCTAAACTTGCAGCAATTTTACTGCGCACAAAAGGCATATTTTTGCGCATACGCGAGATAAAACCGAGGTTTAGCGTTTCGGCTTGCGCTTGCATAATGCCAAATTGTGTTTCTATGCTATGCGACGCAAGGCGCGCCAATCCTTGGCCTGCAACTAAAGGATTCGGATCTTGCATGGCCGCAATCACTTTACGCACACCCGCATTTACTAGCGCATCCGCACACGGCGGCGTTTTACCAAAATGGCTACATGGCTCTAGCGTGACATAAACCGTCGCGCCTTTGGCATTGTCCCCCGCTTGGTGCAAAGCCAGCACCTCAGCATGCGGCTTGCCTGCTTTCAAATGCGCGCCTTCGCCAACAACTACGCCATCTTTCACAATCACACAACCCACGCGCGGATTCGGCATGGTGGTATATAAGCCCTGCTCTGCTAATCGCAAGGCTTGTGCCATAAAAGCGTGATCAGCGGCAGTAAATTTCATGCGGATTATTTAAGGTCTTTTAGGGCATCGCGGAAATCGTCAGCATCCTGAAAGCTACGATACACCGAGGCAAAACGAATATACGCGACTTTATCCAACTTGCGCAATTCACTCATCACCAACTCTCCTATTTGGCGCGAGGCAATTTCGCGTTCACCCAAAATCAGCAATTTACTGCGAATATGGTGCAGCGCATCGTCCACCAATTCGGTAGAAACTGGACGTTTGTGTAACGCTAAACGAAAACCTTGGCGCAACTTTTCTTCCGAGAAATCTTCGCGGTTACCATTGCCCTTCACCACTTGCGGCAAATGCAAATCTGCTGTTTCGTAAGTGGTAAAACGCTTGTCGCAAACGCCACACTTGCGACGACGTCGAATAGAATCACCCTCATCATTCACTCTGGAATCAATGACTTGGGTATCATCGGCAGCACAAAAAGGGCATTTCAAGGATTAAGCCCCGTATACAGGAAATTTCGCTGTCAACACATGCACTTTGGCTTTCGTCGCAGCAATCACGGCTTCATCAGTCGGGTTATCCAACACATCCGCAATTAAATTAGCCACAATCTTCGCTTCCTCTTCTTTAAAGCCGCGCGTAGTAATGGCGGGTGAGCCAATGCGAATGCCAGAAGTCACAAACGGGCTTTCTGGGTCGTTTGGAATGGCGTTTTTATTCACGGTAATATGCGCCAAGCCCAGCGCAGCATCAGCGGCTTTACCCGTTAAGCCTTTTGGGCGTAAATCGACCATAAACATGTGCGATTCGGTGCGGCCAGAAATAATTCGCAAGCCGCGCGCAGTAAGCGCCTCGGCCAATGCTACTGCGTTTTTAAGCACTTGTGTTTGATAAGCTTTAAATTCAGGTTGTTGCGCCTCTAAGAAGGCCGTCGCCTTGCCTGCAATGACGTGCATCAGCGGGCCGCCTTGCAAGCTTGGAAACACGTTGGAGTTAAGTGATTTTTCAAACTCTGCTTTAGCTAAAATAATGCCACCACGCGGGCCGCGTAATGTTTTGTGGGTTGTGGATGTCACAAAATCGGCATGTGGCACGGGGCTTGGGTAAACACCAGCCGCAATCAAACCTGAATAATGTGCCATATCCACCATGAAATACGCACCGACTTTTTTGGCGATGTCGCTCATGCGCGCCCAATCAAAACGTAGCGCATAGGCCGAAGCGCCGCCAATTAATAGCTTAGGCTTAGTTTCAATAGCAATGCGTTCCATTTCATCGTAATCAATTTCTTCTTTATCATTCAATCCATAAGCCACAATATTAAACAGCTTGCCCGATAAATTGGCTGGCGAACCGTGCGTTAAATGGCCGCCGTGACCCAAGTTCATGCCCATGACCGTATCACCGGGTTTTAAAATACTAAAATACACCGCCTGATTGGCTTGCGAGCCAGAGTGCGGTTGCACATTAGCATATTCTGCGCCATATAAGGCTTTTACGCGGTCGATTGCCAATTGTTCTACTTGGTCAACAAACTCACAGCCGCCGTAAAAACGCTTGCCTGGATAGCCTTCAGCATACTTATTGGTCAGTTGCGAGCCTTGCGCTTCCATTACTGCTGGACTGGTGTAGTTTTCTGAAGCAATCAGCTCGATATGCTGGTCTTGGCGCACGGTTTCCGCATCAATCATCGCTGCGAGCGCGGAATCGGCAATGTGAAGGTTTTTTGCTTTGCTGAACATGTGAATGGTTTCCAAAAAAGTCTAAGTGGTTGAAACGTTTATTTTATCATGACGTATCGCTAACTTCTCACCAAAAAAGACCAAACTCTTTCAAAAGACGACAAGCACAAAAATAGTGCAAAAAAAAACAAAATGCATCAAATTCTATCGCAAATGATTTTATAAAATCACCTATAAAAATATTAACTAATTGATTTTATTAAATTATTATAGTTGGCACGACTTGTGCTTATTAATAACTGTACTTGTGATTCTCCAAAATCCTCCCTCTGCCCAGCCTATGCGCTGGGCTTTTTTTTAGGCATATTTTCTTGCGCGCGTTATAATGTGCTAACTCATTTTTGTTACATATTCCCATGAAGTGGACCGACACACAAACCATTGCCGAGGCACTCTATGACGCGCATCCCGATATTAACCCTAGTACCATCCGCTTTACAGATTTAATGGCTTGGGTGATGGCGTTGGATGGCTTTGATGATGATGTAAAACATTGTGGCGAAAAGATTTTAGAGGCGATTCAGTTAGCCTGGATTGACGAAGCCGCATAATGACAGGTGAATACGCGTTAGCCAATACTGCATTTATGCCGCTATTTTGGCTATTTATTAAGCATTTTATTTGTGATTTCCCATTACAAGCAAACCCTTGGATGTACCGTAATAAGGGCACATACGGGCATTTTGGTGGCATCACACACTCCGCATTGCATGGCGCGGGCACATTCCTAGTGCTGGTAGCATTTATTGGCAGCGCAGCCATTCATTTAGCGTTGATTGATGCTGTTGTGCATTATCACATCGACTGGGCAAAGATGAACTTCTCTAGTCGTCACGATTTGCAGCCCAACAACAGCGAATGGTTCTGGATTTTGCTAGGCTTTGACCAGCTACTCCATCATTTAACTTATTTCGCCATCGTTTATTACACATTTATTTTGTAACTTATGCCGCCAATGAAATTGCCCACCGAAATATTTAAAGCCTACGATATTCGTGGCATTGTTGGCAATACCCTTACACCAGATATCGTTGGAGCCATTGGGCACGCGCTTGGTAGCGAGGCCAGATTGCGCCAACAAAGAGAAATATGCATCGGCTACGATGGTCGCTTATCTGGGCCAGAGCTGTCTTCCGCCCTATCCAGAGGCATTTGTAAGGCAGGTGTTGACGTTATCCACTTAGGAATGGTCGCCACGCCAATGGTCTACTTTGCTGCGGTACATTTAAAAACAAATTGTGGCGTCATGGTGACCGGCAGCCATAACCCGCCCGATTATAACGGCCTGAAAATGGTAATTGCCGGTGAAACGCTCTCAAATGACAGTATTCAGGATTTGCGTAAACGTATCGAAGAAAACAATTTCACGTTTGGCGAAGGTCATGAGCGTAAATACGACATCGCCGCCGATTATATTAATACGATTAAGGCTGACATCAATTTAGCGCGTCCTTTGCAAATTGCTGTGGATTGCGGCAACGGCGTTGCAGGGGCGTTTGCCAAAACTTTGTATAACGCCATCGGCTGTCGTGTCGATGAGCTCTTTTGCGAAGTGGATGGCCACTTTCCCAACCATCACCCTGACCCATCCGTACCTGAAAACTTAACCGATTTGATTGCCGTACTTAAAACCACACGCGCCGAGCTGGGCTTGGCGTTTGACGGGGACGGCGACCGCCTTGGCGTCGTGACTAAAGAAGGCAAAATCATCTACCCTGATCGCCAATTATTGTTATTTGCTGAATATGTGCTCAAGCAAAATATAGGTTCGACCATCATTTACGATGTGAAATCTACTCGCCACTTAAACCGCTGGATAAAGTCACATGGCGGTATTCCATTGATGTGGAAAACTGGCCACTCGCTAGTAAAAGCTAAAATCAAAGAAACGCGTGCTGCATTGGCGGGGGAAATGAGCGGCCACATATTCTTTAATGATAAAAACAAACAAGGCAAAAAGCGTTGGTATGGCTTTGACGATGGCTTATACTCGGGAGCGCGCTTACTGGAAATACTAAGCCATTTTCCTAATGTTTCAGAAGTTTTAAACAATTTGCCAGATAGCGTGAGTACGCCAGAGCAGCACATTCACATGAACGAAGGTGAGCCACACAAACTAATCAGCCACCTTCAGCATCATCCACAACTTTCAGCTGGGTTTGCAGGCGCCACTGAAATCATTACCATTGATGGCTTACGCGTCGAATACCCTGATGGTTTTGGGCTCATGCGCGCATCCAACACTACGCCTGTCATCGTCTTGCGGTTTGAAGCAGATAACGATGTGGCGCTTAAGCGCATCCAGCAAACATTTCGCGCTGTTATTCTTTCTGCAGTGCCACACGTACAATTACCTTTTTAGGCAATTAATTGTCAAAACTAGTTAATGTCAAAACATAGTCTGCTTATCGCTTTCTTCTGGTTATGTTTAGCTGGCCTTATTTACTATCTTGCAGATGGCATTCAAAATCCCAACAAACTTGAAACTTTAGGCACGGAAAGTTCAGTCGTGCTGAAACGCAGCCTAGATGGGCATTATCGCTCTGAGGCATTGATTAACGGTGCTAAGTTAGATGTACTTGTTGACACTGGCGCAACAGGTGTCACTATTTCACAAGCGGTCGCTGACAAGCTCAATTTAAAAAGTAATGACGCAATTCGTACCAACACTGCAAACGGCGATAGTGTTGGCTATATGGTCAGGCTAGACTCTATTGAACTTGGTGGCGTTAGGGCAAAAAATGTCTCTGCGATGATTGCGCCAGGGCTAGAAGGTGACGTGCTTCTTGGCATGAGCTTCTTAAGTAGAATGGATGTGCGTTTATATAAAGGCGAAATGACCATCAAACAAGTTTCAGATTAATAATTAATATTCAAATAGTTACATTCAATTCAATCTTAATGTTAAAAAATAATTGTAAGTAAATCACACCTAGCTTTGACTAAGGTTCAGCTAGCAACTTTATCAATACATGTAAGGTTCAGCTAGCAACTTTATCAATACATGTATTGTTTAATTCACAAATTTTTTTAATGCTTAGGAGATACCTCATGAACGTAACAACTAAAAAAGTAGTTTTAATCGCAGCAACTTTACTCTCAACCGCTGTTTTTTCTGCAAGCGCCTCAGCCGATGTAATGCTTGGCACAGGTGGCTACAACCGTGAAATGCACAAAATGGAAATGATGAAAATGCTGGACGCCGATGGCAATCACATGGTGACTAGCGCTGAATTTGATGCTTATTATGGCAGCCTTTTTGATGAACTAGACACTGATAAAGATGGCTCAATTGATGCCAAAGAGTGGGTAGGCGATAAAGCAAGCAACAAGCTAGATATTGCAACAGGTGGTTATAGCCGTCAATTGCGCACCATGAAAATGATGGGCATGATGGACGCTGATGGAGACCATAAAGTAACAAAAGATGAGTTTATCGGCCATCATAAAAAGATATTTGAAGTGATGGACAAAGATGGTAGTGGCGACCTTAATCCACAAGAATGGTTAGCAAGAGCCACAGGTAAGAAATAAGTAGTTTGAAAATAAAGCCAGCTATGCTGGCTTTATTATTTGTAGCACACTTGATGCTTAGCCAGAAATTGCATATCATGTGGCACCTCAACCGCAAGCTTGCTCCTATTGTCGAATCTCGCCCTTTTCATCTGGATTATCAACGTCACGCTAGACACCGTCGGGCATATAGCCCTCAAGCGCGCGGCTATTCTAGATGCTGAAACTGAACTCGCTCGTTGGAAAGCCATGCTTTCTTCGATTCCTTTGTGGGTAGGCATTATTTGTTTTTGTCTGGAATTCATCGTTTGGTTAGCCTTTTTATCTGTGCTCACACTCTCACAAGGCGTTTTACTTGGCGCTATCAATATGGTCACGATAGTCATTGCAGGGCGTTTTATCTTTAAAGAACATTTAGATCGCAACCGTCTTGTCGGCATATCACTGATAACGTTAGGCGTCATACTGGTTGGCGTTTTCGCATGAAAAAATCTACTTTTTACATTATCGGATTTAGCTTGCTGATGCTATTTGATACGCTGACGCAAATCTCATTCAAAATGGCCTCAAATCATGCAGGCGCATTTGTGTTAAGTTGGGATTGGCTTATTACTGTATTTAGCCACCCATGGGTATATGGCGCAGTATTCGGCTATTTTGGCGCTTTTGTGGCATGGATGACCCTATTAAAACACGCGCCTGTCGGTCCAGCCTATGCGGCATCGCACTTAGAAATTGTTGTTGTCGTTATACTTTCTGCAATTCTATTTGGCGATAAGCTTAATCCCATGCAGATTGTTGGCACGTCCTTTATCGTTTTGGGTATTGTATTTTTGAGTTTGGGTGAATCTTCTGCGGATGCCAAGCATGATTAAAGTGACTTGGGTAAGCAGTGCAGCAGATATTTCTGATGCATTATGGGACGTCTGTTTTCAAGCGCCTTTTGAAGGGCAATGGTGGTATGTAGCCCTTGAACAGGCTAAATTAGAAGACCAATTTACGTTTTTATACGGCATTGTTTACGAACATGAAAAACCAGTCGCAATCGCGCCAGCGTTTGTCATGAACGTACCCATTCGGCTAGTCATGCCGCCAGCTATTTTGCCGATTGTGAACGTGTTAGGCAAAATAATGCCTTGGTTATTGTATCAACGTACCTTTTTCATCGGCTCACCTTGTAGCGACGAAGGCCGTGTGGGCATGGTAAACCAAGAAAATGTACTAGAACGTTTAGGCGCAATCAACCACGCCATGCAAGCACAAGCGGATGCCATGCAAGCCCCCATGCGTGTTTGGAAGGATTTTTCAAATCAACATAAAACCGCTTTAACACGTTTATTAAAACCAGAAGGGTTATTTCAACTGGTGAGTTTTCCTGGCACAGAAGCCAAGCTGACAGGCACGAGCAAAAGTGACTTTATGGCATCGCTTAAAGGCGAATACCGCAGCAATTTAAAAAGAAAATTGAAACAAACTCAGAATGCGAAATTAAGCACATCGATTGTGCAGCAGCCAGACACTTTCGAGATGGACGAGCTATTTGCACTTTTTTGGCAAACTTACGAAAAAGGCGATACCAAGTTTGAGCGCTTAAATCGCAAGTTTTTCGATTTAATTTCATCGCATAAGCATGTGTTTTACGTAATTCTACGTGAGCCAACTACACAAAAAATCGTCGCTTTTATGCTTTGCTTTAAATTGGGTAGCCACGTCATTAATAAATTTATCGGCATTGATTATGCGCGACCAAAAGAATGGTTTCTATACTTTGCACTATGGGAAGCCGCAGTAGAGTGGGCTTACAGCGTTGGTGCAAATGCAATTCAAAGTGGTCAAACGGGTTATATCGCAAAAATTCGACTCGGTCATGATATGGTGAATTTAACTAATTATTGCAAACACAAAAATCCTTTAGTGCATTTTATATTCGCAACAGTGGCAAAAACCGTGAATTGGCAAACGCTCGACGAAGGATTGGCGCTTTATGTTAAAACACATCCCGAAATAAAGTCCGAGTAAGCAACATTAAGTAATGACAGTTGGTTTTTCTCGCCCTGTTTTTTCTTTTAATTTCGAAATATTTAAAGCAATTTGAATCATTTCGTTTAAAGCCACTTGTGCATCTAAATCATGCTTGGCAATGTCTGGCTCGAAAGCCTCTAAATAGATACGTATCGTTGCCCCTTCTGTGCCCGTGCCAGATAGGCGGAACACGATGCGCGAGCCATCTTCAAACAAAATACGTAAACCTTGCCTGCAGCTGAAACTACTGTCGATTGGGTCAGTGTAGCTAAAATCATCACAAGTTTTAATAGTGAAGTTACCGTATGTTTTGCCAGTCATGTCTGCAAAATTTGCCCGCAAATGGTCTATGACACTATTCGCTGCTTCTGTTGGAATATTCTCGTAATCGTGCCGAGAATAAACGTTACGTCCGAACTCTGCCCAATGCGCCTTTACAATCACTTCCACGCTTTGTTGCTTGACAGCAATAATATTCAACCAACACAACACAGCCCAAAGCCCATCCTTCTCGCGCACGTGGTTAGACCCCGTGCCGAAGCTTTCCTCCCCGCATAAAGTGACTTTATTTGCGTCCATCAGATTACCAAAAAACTTCCAACCAGTTGGCGTTTCATAACATGCAATATTAAGTTTGGCTGCCACTCCATCCACCGCAGCGCTTGTAGGCATGCTGCGCGCCACGCCAGCAATGCCCTGTTTGTAAGCAGGGATAACCGTCGCGTTGGCAGCTATAATTGCTAGGCTATCAGATGGTGTGACAAAAAAACTTTTACCTAAAATCATATTGCGATCACCGTCTCCGTCGGATGCAGCACCAAAATCCGGTGCATCCCCCCCATACAAAACATCAACCAAATCATGTGCATAGGTAAGATTAGGATCAGGATGTCCGCCACCAAAGGTTTCGCTCACATCACAATTCATTAAACTTGCTTGCGGTGCGCCTAAACGATTGATAAAAATTTCTTTCGCATAAGGCCCAGTGACTGCATGCATGCCATCAAATTTCATTTTAAAACCATTTGTGAATAAAGTTTTAATCGCCGCAAAATCAAACATGCCCGCCATTAAGTCGGCATAGTCGTTTACTGGGTTAATCACCTCTACTGCGAAGCCATCAAAATGTGTCTCACCTAGCGCATAAATATCAACGTCTGGCATTTCAGCGCACCGATACTCATTAATACTTTTTGTCTTAACAAAAATGGCCTCAGTAATTTTCTCTGGTGCTGGCCCACCATTCGGCGTGTTGTACTTGATGCCAAAATCGTCTTCTGGCCCAGCTGGGTTGTGGCTAGCAGAGAGAATGATGCCGCCAAATGTTTTATATTTGCGAATAATGTGCGATGCGGCAGGCGTTGAAAGTATACCGCCCTGTCCCAAAATCACCTTAGCAAACCCATTTGCCGCCGCCAATTTAATTATGGTTTGAATTGCTTGTGCATTGTAATAGCGGCCATCGCCACCCAAAGTTAAAGTCGCATTCTTCGGCAGTTCAAGCGTATTAAAAATGCTTTGCACAAAATTTTCTAAATAATGTGTCTGCTGAAAAACCTTTACTTTTTTCCGCAAACCAGAAGTGCCAGGTTTTTGATCTGAGAATGGCTGAGTTTGAATACTAATTATGCGCATTGAATACTCTTTAATGATTCACGGAATCGACTTTGAGCCTTATAATACCAAATTGCAACGGGGGATTAGCTCAGTTGGTAGAGCAGCGGACTCTTAATCCGTTTGTCGCGAGTTCAAGCCTCGCATCCCCTACCAGCATACAAAGATTATAGCCGAGAAAAAAGCTTAATTTCTTGAGTTAAATGAATAAAAGTTTGGTCGGAACGGCAGGATTTG
>JBJXDT010000126.1:0-16587 GCA_046153505.1 Methylophilaceae bacterium
GCCGCATGGTCAAAATCGCGTAAATCGCGTCGAAACCAAACGAGCGCCTGTTGCATAGCTTATTCTTTGTGGTATGGATGATTTTGTGTGACTGAATATGCGCGGTAAAGTTGCTCACATAATAAAACACGCACAAACGCATGCGGCAGCGTGAGTGGCGACAATCCCCAAAGCCAGTCTGCACGCCGCTTTAAGCTTGGATGTATGCCGTCAGCACCGCCAACGATGATGCTGACATCTTTACCTAAGTTTTGCCAAAACTGCATTTTCTCAGCGACCTGCAATGTGGAAATTTGTTGGCCACGCTCATCGCAGACAATCAAAAAATCTTTGCCAACAAATTCCAAAATGCGCTTTGCTTCTGCTTCTTGTACCGCTTCACTACTTTTGCCATCTGCACGCTTGTCAGGCTTAACACCAACAATTTCTATCGCCAATTCGCGTGGCATGCGTTTAATGTACTCACTGCATGCAGTTTCAACCCAATCTGGCATTTTGTGGCCAACTGAGATGATGCGTAGCTTCATGCAAATGCCTTATGCGTTGTCTTGTGTAATGTGCCCGCGGCGGCCTTCTGTCGCACCCCAAAGTTGCTCGAGGTTATAATAAGCGCGCGTGGCGGGAATCATGATATGCACCACAATATCGTCTAAATCCACCAATACCCATTCACCATCTTTACCGCCCTCTGTGCCGCGAATATCAAAGCCTTTTTCTTTCAGTTTTATAATCACATTGTCTGCAATCGCCTTGGATTGCCGCGTAGAACTTGCGCTGGCGACGATCATATAATTGGTGAGCGAGGTAAGTTTGCGCACATCCATCACCGCAATATCAAATGCCTTAATGTCTTCCAGCGCGTCAATAACAGCTACTTTCATTGCTTCTAAATCCATGAGTTACTTCTACCTTTAAATGTTAAATTCAATATTGTCGATGAGCCTTGTTTTGCCGAGTTTTGCCGCGCCCAAAACGACTAAATTTTTGTCACCCTCTTGTGCGGGTTGCAAGCTGCTAGCTTCGCAAATCGCAATGTAACCCACGTCCCAGCCTTTTGCATTGAGGGCGTTTGTCGCTGTGTTTTTAACAGCATCAAACTCACATTTACCGCCTTTAATTTCTTGCACAACCCGCTGCAAGGCTTGATTTAATTGGTTCGCAACGGCACGCTCTTTTTCGCTCAAATAGCCATTGCGCGAGCTTAGCGCCAAGCCATCAGCCTCACGCACGGTTTCGCCAGCGATAATTTCAATCGGCAAATTAAACTGCTCTACCAATTGTTGGATGATGAAGAGTTGTTGAAAATCTTTTTTGCCAAATACCGCAATTGTGGGTTGGACGATATTGAAAAGCTTCATTACCACCGTCGCTACGCCAGTAAAATGACCTGGTCGACTTGCGCCGCATAGCGTGTCTGCAATCGGCGGTGGGGTAATGGTCATGGTTTGCGCTTGTGGGTACATTTCAGAAGCGCTTGGCGCAAACACAATATCCGCAATACCTTTCAGCTTTTCGCAATCCGCATCTAATGTGCGTGGATAGCTCGCCAAATCCTCGTTCGGTCCAAATTGCAGCGGGTTTACAAAAATGCTGACTACCACAGACTTTGCGTGTTTTTTGGCAATTTCTGCCAGCTTGATATGACCAGCATGCAAGTTGCCCATCGTCGGTACTAAGCATATGCCACCAGAGCTATTACAGGCTTGGTTTTTTAGGGTGTTTCTGAGTTCGGAAACGGTGTGGATGATTTGCATTAATAACTATGCTCTATTGCAGGAAATGTTTTATTTTTAACCGCACACACATAAGCATCTATTGCGCCTTGAATACTGTTGTTGTCTTTTAAAAAATTGCGCACAAAACGTGGCGATTTAAACGCGCTTGGATTTTTATTAGCTGGCCCATTGTAGATGCCTAATAAGTCTTGTAAAACAAGAACTTGTCCGTTGCAGTCTATGCCTGCACCAATGCCGATAGTTGGCGCTTTAATTTCCTCTGTGATTTTTCTTGCTAAAGTCGCAGGCACCATCTCTAGTAAAACAAAGCTCACGCCTGCATCACTCATAGCCTGCGCGTCGCGCATGATGCGCTCGGCAGATTCCTGCGTGTTGCCTTGCACTCTATAGCCGCCAAGTTGGTTTACAGATTGCGGCGTAAAGCCTAAGTGAGCGCACACAGGAATGCCATGTGCAACCAAGTAGCGCGCCGTTTCAATGAGTTTTCCACCACCTTCAAACTTCACCATATGCGCGCCAGATTTGATTAGCCATTCAGCGTTTTTAAAGGCAGCCTCGCTATCGTGCTCGTAACTGCCCAGCGGCATATCAGCCACAATAAATGTGTTTGGCGCACCAGCAGAAACGCTTTTGGTGTGGTAAGTCATGTGGTGCATGCTGACATTTAAGGTGTTTTCAGCGCCTTGCAGCACCATACCAAGCGAGTCGCCCACAAGCAACATATCAACGCCAGCGCGTTCCATCAGTTTGGCAAACGTCGCGTCGTAGCAGGTTAGCATGGTGATTTTTTCACCAGTTTTTACCATTTCTAGTAAATTATTCAGAAACTTATTCAAGGTTTGGATTAAAGTATTCACGACTGCCTTTAATTTTGCTGATACGATCCACCAGCAAATTAAGGGCACTTTCATCTTTGATGATATTGAGTTTTTCGTTGTTTACAATCAACAGGGGTGAGTTGTCGTAGCTGTGGAAAAACTCACTGTAAGCATCAGCTAAGCGCTCTATATATTCTCGAGGAATATCTTGCTCGTAACTGATATTACGCTCCTCAATACGCTCAGCAAGCTCGTCAATTGGGGTTTGTAGGTAAACTACTAAATCTGGCTTGGGCGACTTTAATTGTAAGTGCTGATAGATTTGGTGATAAAGAGAATATTCTTCTTCGTCCAAATTAAGTCGCGCAAATAATGGGTCTTTTTCCAAAAAGAAATCCGCCACAATTGGCTTGGCGAACATATCGCGTTGGTTTACATCGGCTATTTGCCTTGAGCGTTGAAACAGAAAGAACAGTTGCGTTGGCAGCGCGTATCGTTGCGCATCTTGATAAAAGCGCGATAGAAAAGGGTTCTCAGTGGCTTTTTCTGTGAGCAATTCAACAGAAAATTTTTCAGCTAACATACGCGCAAGCGTTGTTTTACCACTGCCAATGGGACCTTCAATAACGATGTAGGGATACTTTTCGAAAATATTATTGCTAGTCATGGGTTAACTTTTTCAACGCCTTGGTTTTTGTGTAACTCTGCTAATTTTACAACATTGCCACCAAAAGGTAATGAAAAGTCTGGCAAAGTTAAGTCAGGTGCAATTTCTGCCAGAGGCAGTAATACAAAACCACGCAAATGCATACGAGGATGCGGTAATGTGAGGTTTTCGGTGCTTAAAACCAAATCGTCATATAGCAGCAAATCCAAATCTAATATGCGAGGCGAATTCGGAAAAGGTCTTTCTCGACCAAATGCTTGCTCAATCGTAAGTAATTGCTGCATTAAATCTTGTGGGTTTAAATCTGTGGCAACTTCTGCAACTGCATTAATAAAATCGGGTTGCTCATCGTAACCAACTGGCGCTGTTTGGTATAAGCTCGATTTGTTTATTAATTGCGTTTTTGGCAGTTTATCGATGCTTTGTAAGGCACGTATTATCTGGCTTTCAGGGTTGCTTAAATTACTACCTAGAGCAATATAAGCCTTATGCATCCGCGCCATTTACCTGTGTATGGGTCGTAGTTTTGCGTCTGCGCTTACGTTTCTTTTTTGGCCCATTGTCCGGTAACAACATAGCAGCGCGTGTTTCTGCATTTGCGTCAGCAAAGATTGTCCACCACTCGCCAATTTCCATTGGTAGTTCGCCAGAATCACAGCGCAACAACATAAAATCGTATCCTGCACGGTAGCGTGGGTGCGTTAGCAAGCCAAAAGGGCGCTTCCCTGCACGTTGCTCAAAGCGCGGCTGCATGCTCCAGATTTCTTTCATGGTCGCAACAAAGCGATTATGAATCGCCAGTTTTTCTGCCTGAATATGAATCACTTCGTTCATGGCGTTATACAAAGCAGGGATAAGAGGAGCATCATTTTTGGTGAGTTCCCAAGCGCTAAGCACCTCATGCCATAGCAAGGTGGCGAATAAGAAACTTGGATTAGAAGATTTCCCACTCTTAATTCTATCGTCGGTGTTTTTCAGTGCGAGCATCACAAATTTTTCGCCCATCGGCTGCTCTAAAACTACGTCTAGCAATGGTAATAAGCCATGGTGCAGGTGCTGCTCACGCAAAATATTAATACTTTCAACCGCATGACCAGAAAGGAAAAGTTTGAGCATTTCGTCAAACAAGCGGCTAGGTGGCACATCTTGCAATAAGTCTGCCAACTCCAAAATTGGTGCCTGTGTCTTAGCCTCGATTTTTAAACCCAATTTGGCTGAGAGCCGCACGGCCCGCAACATGCGCACAGGGTCTTCTTTGTAGCGTGTTTTCGGATCGCCGATAATGCGCAATAATTTGGATTTTACATCTGCAATGCCGTTGTGGAAATCTAGCACCTCTTCGCGCGCAGGGTCGTAATACATGGCGTTGACGGTAAAATCACGACGTGTTGAATCTTCTTCTAGATTGCCAAATACGTTGTCGCGCAAGATACGACCGCTATCGTTTACTTGCGCATCGCCATTGGCCTCATGATGCCCACGAAACGTAGAAACCTCAATCGTTTCAGCGCCCCACATCACATGCACAAGGCGAAAGCGGCGGCCGATAATACGTGAGCGACGAAACACTTTGTAGACTTGTTCTGGCGTTGCATCGGTAGCAATATCAAAATCTTTTGGCTGATAGTTAAGAAGTAAATCGCGTACTGCACCGCCAACGATATAAGCTTTAAACCCCGCTTTCTGTAGACCCTCGCAAGTTTTCAGTGCGGCACTACTAATCAACCCTTTGTCGATTTTATGTTTTTTGGCTGTGATTATTTGCGCCGCACTGGTGGCATTGTCGTCCGCACGATTGATATCAATGACGGCTTTTTCTTTTTTCTTAAAAACTTTTTGCAGGAATTTTTTAATCATGACAATTCTATTATTTGCTGGCTTGATTATCCCACAGTACGTCAGGTACACCCGCGTCTTTATTGAGAATGCGGCACAACACAAATAGCAAATCGGAAAGGCGATTGATATATTGTAGTGAAATTTCGGTGATTTTCTCTTGCTTGTTTAAGCTGTGCATCGTTCGCTCGGCGCGCCTACAAACAGTTCTGGCTAGGTGGCAATACGCTGCCGCGCGACTGCCGCCAGGTAAAATAAACTCTTTTAGCGGTGGCAATGTGTCGTTCAATTCATCCAAAATATTCTCTAGGGAGGTGATTCGCTCAACCTTAATCATCTCATAGCCGGGCATGCAAAGCTCGCCGCCCAAATTAAATAAATCGTGCTGAACTAGGCTCAGAGCCGCATGGATATTGGCTCGCAAAGGCTCGGTAAGCAAAATCCCAAGCACTGAATTAAGCTCATCCACATCGCCAATCGCTTGCACACGCGCACTGTATTTTGCGACGCGTGAGCCATCGCCCATGCCCGTCGTGCCGTCATCGCCGGTTTTTGTGTAAATCTTGCTAAGCCTGTTGCCCATTAAATTCCTTTATAATTTGCACATTATAAATCATGCATAACAATTTACCTCATTCTAATCGCCCAATCGGTGTCATGGATTCTGGCGTGGGCGGCATTTCTGTGCTCAAGCACATTCATACGCTGCTGCCACACGAGGATTTGCGCTATTTTGCTGATAGCAAACACGCGCCTTATGGCAGCAAAACACCTGAAGAGATTAAAGCGCGCTGTTTTGAGATTGCCGATTTTTTCATTGCACAAGGGGTAAAGGCATTAGTTGTAGCTTGTAACACAGCGACTGCCGCAGCGATAGACGATATGCGCGCTAAATACACACTACCCATTATTGGCATGGAGCCCGCAGTAAAGCCTGCCGCCGCGGCGACTAAAAACGGCATCATTGGTGTGCTAGCAACGGTAGGTACGCTTAAAAGCGCGCAATTTGCAGCCTTGCTAGAAAGTTATGGGCGTAATGTCGAAGTTGTCACGCAAGCCTGTGTAGGGTTGGTGGAATGCATTGAGCGTGGCGAACTGGATACGCCCGAAACTAAAGATTTAATCAAGCTGTATACCTCACCATTATTGGTGGAGGGCGCAGATACCATTGTGTTGGGCTGCACGCATTACCCGTTCGTAAAGCATGTGATTCAAGAAGTGGTGGGAGACAATATTACTTTGATTGATACAGGCGCCGCGGTAGCGAAGCAGTTAAAACGCCAGTTAGAGGAAAAAGGCTTGTTATCAAGTAGCCAAGAGAAAGCTGACGTGCAATTTTGGACGAATAGTGAAGCGGATAATGCTGAACAAGTAACCGAAAAGCTGTGGGGAAATATCGTGGACGAGCATCGGTTGTAGTTTTTAAAATATTCTTTTGCTAGTGCTATAGGTTATTTGTTTTTTGACATGGTTTTGTTAGCGATTCTTTCTTTTTCTCTGGATTTTAAATACCACCACTCTTGCGAGTCGTTTTTTCGACTCGTTTTTACAGCACCAACTTCATGCAAGAATTGACGGATTTCATCGTCCGAATAGCCACCGATACGTTGCTTTAAGGCTGAGAGAGACCTATCGGTATAGCTTTTATGATTAAGCAATTCCTCAAGAATAGATTTGACCATGTCTTCGCTCTTATTTTCTTGTGAGCGCATATTCTTTTCATGGTTATGTTGCCTACGTTGAATAATCAAATTTCCAAATATGCTAATTAACCCACCAATAACGACACCACCTAGAGCCCATGCGGCATTTTCATCCATAACGACATCCTTTTAATACATTGTAAAAGGTCAAGAAAACATTCTAAACTTAGGCGGTAGGAAATTTATGAGCGTCAATGATGCTTTAAGTGCTCACCCGCTTTAAGTCTGTATTTAGTGCCGCAATAAGGGCAAGCCACATGGCCTGTGGCAGCGATATCGAGGAATACGCGAGGATGCGAAGCCCAAAGCGCCACTTCCTCGGTGGGGCAATGCAGGGGTAAATCTTTGGCAGTAACTTCAAACTCTTTTGTGTCAGACATGATTTACCCCAATGAATTAAACGAGTGTTAACCAATCCGCATGTTTTGGTGATTTGCCTTTTACCGCATCAAAATACATGCTTTGCAGTTTCTCGGTGATTTCACCACGAACGCCAGTGCCAATCGCGCGGTTATCCAACTCGCGAATCGGCGTGACTTCGGCCGCAGTACCAGTAAAGAACGCTTCGTCTGCACTGTATACTTCATCGCGTGTGATGCGTTTTTCAATCACTTGCAAACCGATTTCACCTGCTAATTGAATAATGGTATCGCGGGTAATGCCTTCCAGCGCGCTGGTTAAATCAGGCGTATAAAGCTTGCCATTGCGGATGATGAAGATGTTTTCGCCAGAGCCTTCTGCAACAAATCCATCCACATCGAGTAACAAAGCTTCTTGGTAACCATCGTGCGCAGCTTCTTGATGCGCCAAAATGCTGTTCATGTAATTGCCGTTGGCTTTAGCCTTGCACATGGTGATGTTCACGTGGTGACGAGAGAAAGAAGATGTTTTAACACGAATGCCTTTGGTAATCGCTTCTTCGCCCATGTACGCACCCCAGCTCCAAGCTGCGCATATGACATGCGTGGAGAGTGTTTTTGCGGAAATACCCATGGCCTCAGCACCATAAAACGCCATAGGACGTATGTAAGCCGATTCTAAATTATTTTCGCGAACAGCAGTTTTTTGTGCTTCAGAGATTGTCGCTTTATCAAATGGCATTTTCATGCCCAAAATGTGCGCGCTGCGGAACAGCCGGTCGGTATGCTCTTTTAAGCGGAAAATTGCCGTACCATTATCGGTTTTGTACGCACGCACGCCCTCGAATACGCCCATGCCGTAATGCAAAGTGTGTGTGAGCACATGTGTGGTCGCGCTGCGCCAATCTACTAATTTGCCGTCGTACCAAATTACGCCGTCGCGGTCTGCCATTGAACTAGGTATTGCCATATTTGTCTCAAAAAACGTAAAACAGTATTGTAAACTAGCGAGGGAATTCTTTCAGCATGTTAAAATCAAAACAGTCGTTTAATTGGGGTTTTACTATGAGAAGTTTGTTTTTGGTTGCGTTATTGTCAATTTTAGCCGCTTGCGGTAAGCCACAAAGTGCTATAGAAGCACCTGCAGGTGATTTTGTAGGGACGGATATTTCCGCAGCAGATTTTCCTGGAACACTGAATTTAACAGACCATATCGGCAAAGCACGCACAATGGCGGACTTTAAGGGTAAAGTGGTGGTGATGTTTTTTGGCTATACACATTGCCCAGACGTGTGCCCAACCACCATGAGTGATTTGCGTAATGTGATGAAGCAGCTCGGTGATAAATCGGATCAAGTGCAAGTGTTGTTTGTTACCGTGGACCCAGAGCGCGATACGCAAGAAGTGTTGGCGCAGTTTGTGCCGTCGTTCGATAAACGTTTTATTGGCTTGCGCGGCAGCGAGCAGGAAACCAAAGAAACGCTAAAAAACTACAAGATTTTCATGTCAAAAGTGGACGGAAAATCGGCCAACGATTATACGATTGACCACAGCGCTGGCATGTATGTATTTGATAAATCAGGAAAAATTAGACTTTATTTTGGATACGGCCAAAAAATTAACGAGATGGTTAGCGACATTAAAAAGTTGCTCTAGTTTTTATTTTCTTGATTGCCTAAACGATAAGCTAACACCACGGGAATAAACGTGGTGAGCATGACCACAAGCGCGACGACATTGGTGACAGGCCGTTCGCGCGGACGGAATAATTCATTAAAAATCCAAATCGGCAAGGTTTTATCGGCGCCCGCTGTAAACACGGTCACAATCACTTCATCTAAAGACAATGCAAACGCCAGCAAGCCTCCTGCCAATAAGGCGGATTTTAGGTGCGGGAAAATCACGTATCTAAATGTTTGCAAGTAATTTGCACCAAGATCGAGCGAGGCCTCGACCATGCTCCACGGAATGCGCCGCATGCGTGCTACAACGTTGTTATAGACAACGACAATACAAAAAGTGGCATGCCCAATCACAATCGTCATCATGCCTGGATGAAAGCCTAAGCTTTTGAAAGTGTTCAAGAAAGCCAAGCCAGTTAAAATGCCAGGCAATGCGATTGGTAAAACAAAAAGCGTGGTAATCATATCTTTGCGCTTGTAGTTAAGGCGGGTGAGTGCAATGGCGGCAAGCGTGCCAAGCGGCATGGCAATGAGGCTGGCAAGTATTGCCACGCGCACCGATAACCAAAGTGCATGCCACATATCGGCGCGAGCAAATGCTTGGCCGAACCAGTGTGTGGTAAACCCTGTCGGCGGGAACGCGAAAGTGATGTCATCAATTGTGAATGCGTAAATGGCCACAACGATAATGGGCAGATAGATAAACCCCATTACCGCATAGCTGAATAAAAATAGACACTTATGGCGAAGAGAATTAGAGTGCATCGAACGCCCCTAATCTTTTTGCCATGCTTAAATACGCCATAATCAGTAAAATTGGTACCAGTGAAAACGCAGCTGCCAGCGGTAAATTGCCGACTGTACCTTGTTGCGTGTACACCATCATACCAATGAAATAACCTGGCGCGCCAACCACTTGCGGAATAATGTAATCGCCAAGGGTAAGGGAAAACGTAAAAATGCCACCCGCAATAATGCCAGGCCAAGTCAGCGGTAACGTGACTTTTCTAAATGTTTGCCACGGTGTTGCGCCCAAATCGGCTGAGGCGTTGAGCATGTTTTGCGGTACACGCTCTAGTGCGGCGACAATGGGTAGTACCATAAACGGTAGCCACATATACAAAAACACTAAAAACATACCAAGAAATGAGGCGCCGAGCGACGCGCCACCGATTGCGGGCACGTTGTGTAAAAGTGCATCGAGCGGGCCCGCTAAACCTATTTTGCCCAGCACCCAATAAATAAGGCCTTCGCGGCTAAGAAGTACACGCCAGCCGTATACTTTTACCAAATAACTAAACCACATGGGCGCTAAAATAGCGACATACAAAATTGCGCGTTGACGCCTGCTTGCGTGAAACACCATGGTGTAAGCCAGCGGTAATGCGAGAACGGCAGCGGCAATGGTGACGGCAACCGCCATTGCAGTGGTGCGAGTGACAATGTCGAAATTGGCGTCAGTAAACAACTGCAAAATAGTGTGAAAGCCAATTTGATGCACCACTTGGCCTGTAAAATCATCTAGCCGATAAACGCTTTGCCAAAGCAAGCCAAACAGAGAGCCTAGGTATAACAGCGCGAGCCAAATTAGGGCGGGTAGCAGCAGTAACAGCAATGCACTAGTGTGTTTATTATTGACACGCTTATTTTGAGCTTGCAATGCGGTTATCATCACTTATGCCAAATTAACCATATGCTCTGGAAGCCAATAGGCATAGGCCTGCTGGCCTGATGCCAATTTCCCAAGCATGATATCACTGCTGGCAATGTGCGCGCTTAACGCCGTGCCATCTGCGGTCGCACAATCCACCCGCGTGAGTGCGCCCAAGTAAAGTGTAGCGACAATCGTAACAGGCAAACCTACGTGTTTGGCGCGGATTTTTTCGCCAGAGTTTAAAACACCAAGCCGTATGTATTCTGGGCGAATGGCAATTTCGTTTTTTGCCCCTACTACCTTACCCGAAAGCACATTAGCGCTACCCACAAAGCGCGCCACGAAAGGCGTTTTGGGTTGATTATAAAGCGCTTGCGGGGTGTCGATTTGCTCGATGCGGCCTTCGTTAAACACCGCCACGCGATCGGCCATTGAGAGCGCCTCGCCTTGGTCGTGGGTGACCAAAATAAATGTGAGTCCTAGTTCTTTATGCAGTTGCTTAAGCTCAGCTTGCATGGCTTCGCGCAACTTTAAATCTAGTGCGCCTAGTGGTTCATCCAATAATAAAATCTTAGGCTGCTTAGCTAGCGCCCGCGCGAGTGCAACGCGCTGGCGCTGCCCTCCAGAAAGCTCAGAAGGTCGCCGTTTTGCCATTGCGCCAAGTCGCACCATGTCGAGCAAATCTTGCGCTTTTTTTTCTCTTTTAGTTTTGTCTTCTTTTGCAATCATCAAACTATAAGCGACGTTGTCAAGCACGCTCATGTGAGGAAATAGCGCGTAATCTTGAAACACGGTGTTCACAGGACGCTGGAAAGGTGGCAAGGCTGAAATGTCCTTGCCTTCAAGCTGGATTGCGCCTTGGGTGGGAAAATCAAAGCCTGCAATGAGGCGCAAACAGGTAGTTTTGCCCGAGCCAGAAGGCCCGAGCATGGCAAAAAACTCACCTTGATCTACGCTAAAATTGACATTTTGAAGCGCAACGGTATTACCAAAGCGCTTCTCAACGCCAATAAACTCAACTGCTACAGCCATTCAATTATTTTTTGCCCATGACAGCAACGTAATCCGTACTCCAAGTGGCATAAGGCACGCAAGCATCATTTTGCGTAGAACATTTTGCTGTGGGTGTTTTCCAAAAGTGGATTTTGTCGAAGTTATCAATCCCATTGCCTTTACAGCCTTCAGCGCCTAATAACGCGTTGCCATCACAAGCGGCTGGCACTGTCGGCACCGAGCCAAACCACGAGGCTAAATCGCCTTGCACTTTTGGGTTAAGTGAATGTTCAAGCCATTTATATGCGCAGTTTGGGTGAGCCGCTTCAGCGTGCATCATCGTCGTATCAGCCCAGCCAGTTGCGCCTTCTACTGGAATGGTACTTGCAATTGGTTGTTTAGCTGCGAGTAAAGTGTTGACTTGATAAGGCCAACTTCCAGACGCCACTACACCTTCTTTGGTAAAATCTTCCACTTGGACAGTGGCATCGTGCCAGTAGCGGTGAATTAGCGCACGTTGGCCAGCCAATACTTCTAGCGCGGCTTTGTATTGAGCTTCATTCAGTTCATAAGGATCTTTAATACCAAGCTCAGGTTTTTTGGTCATTAAATACAGCGCAGCATCGGCAATGTAAATCGGTCCATCAAACGCCTGCACACGGCCTTTGTTTGGTTTTCCATCTGGTAAATCTTGCGCTTCAAATACCACGTTCCAGCTAGTAGGCGCTTCTTTAAAAACTGCCGTGTTATACATTAATACGTTTGGTCCCCATTGGTAAGGCACGCCAAAATGTTTGCCGCTTACCGTGTGCCAAACCGCATCTTGCAAGCGTGGGTCAATATTTTTGTAACTTGGAATAAGAGCTGTGTTAATTTCTTGGACTTTTCCACCTGCCACTAAGCGTAGCGATGCATCGCCAGAAGCAGTGACCAAATCGTAACCACCTTGATTCATCAGAGATACCATTTCATCGGATGTGCCAGCCGTTTTTACCGTGACTTTACAGCCAGTTTCCTTCTCAAAACCCGTCACCCAATCATAATTTTTATCAGTCTCACCGCGCTCTAAATAGCCTGGCCAGGCAATCACATTGAGTGCACCCTCACCCTCGCCAATAGCGGTAGGCAGAGCGCTTGTAGCTGGTGCGGCTGCATCGGGCGTAGCCTCTTCTTTTTTTGAGCAAGCAGACATAAATGCAAGTGCTGATATAACAATGACGGCAATTTGGAATTGATTTGATGTTTTCACGACAAGCTCCCCTTAAGTTTAATTGTAAACTAGTTGATGTTAAGCGTAATTTGGCTCTATGAATAGAGCCACTTTTTTTAAATCATTAGAACCAATTAGAATTTTAAGCAATAAAGCAAAGATAGCACACAATTAAACAAAAGTTACATGCGGTGCAGTTGGGGGGATAAAAGCTTTAGCTCTTTTTCTGCGCTTTTGTAATCAGGGAAAAGCAGTCCGACAATCGCCCAAAATCTGGCAGAGTGGTTCATCTCTTTTAAGTGCGCCAATTCGTGGCAGATAACGTAATTGATAATATGCGGTGGAGCTTGTAGCAAGCGCCAATTTAAGCGAATGTCGCCTCGACTGCTACAACTGCCCCAGCGTGATTGTGCGTTAGAAAGCATCAAAGGTGGTGTTTTTACACCAAGCTTTGCTGCAAAAATTTCGAGCCGGCGTGCAAAATCTAGCATTGCCTGTTTTTTGTACCATTGAGTTACCTTGCGGCTGATGAACACATGGTTATTGGCTTCTGGCGATGTGATGGTTAAAACATTGTTGCTAAATTCCGGTTGTTTATTCTTCTTGTTGGGCAAAACTTTCAGCTCAGTCAGGTTGCCAAGCAGCATTAAATCTTCACCAGATTCCCATACAATTGGTGGCACATAGTTTTGTTTGCGCGCTTCCAACTTATCCATAATCCATTTGGCTTTTTCTGCCAAAATTTGATGCAACTGAAACTCAAAAATGCGTTTTGGTGCGTGCACCACTAGGCCATCATCCGTAATTTTTAAACCTATTGTTTGGCGCTTTCGGCGCTCCAATTGGTACAAAATTGTTTCGCCATTGGGCAAAGTTAAAGCTTGTTTAGCCATTGATGGTGAGCATCTCGCTTTCAATCCAATCTTCAACTTGTTGATTTAACATATCTGGTTTTAAATCAATAGTTTGCATGGTTTTTCCGATACTGATGTGGATGATACCAGGTCTTTTTAAAATGGAATTTTTAGGCCAAAAGTCGCCTGCATTATGGGCAACAGGCACCACCTGCGTGCCCGTGTGCGTGGCCAGCCATGCGCCGCCAATATGATATTTACCACGTTTACCAGGCGCGATACGCGTGCCTTCTGGAAAAATAACCACCCAAAATTTTTGCGCTAGTCGGTTTTTTCCTTGCACTACCAATTGTTTAAGTGCCTCGCGACCAGCCGCGCGGTTGATGGCGATGGGAGAAGTGAGCGCCAAGGCCCAGCCGAAAAAAGGTAGCCACAACAATTCACGTTTCAGCACCCAAACTTGAGGCGGGAATATGAGTTGCAAGGCCAGTGTTTCCCAAGCGGATTGATGTTTGCATAACACTATGCTGGGTGTTGTGGGGATATTTTCTAGTCCGTGTACTTTATAAGTCAACCCGCAACAAACACGCAACCACCATAGCATTGCCCGCGCCCACAGGCTTAGGTAGCGGTAGCGAGTGTGCGGTTTAAAGGGAAAGGTGAGTAGGCCAAGTGAGCAAAATACGATTGTAAATATCCACTGACCAACTGCGAAAATGATTGACCGGAGCCAAATCATATTAAATTTCATCACTTTAATATTCATCAATAATACGTTGTGCTGCATCGGCCAAATCGTTGCAAAGCCAAGTGAGCGGAGGAAAGCCGCCTTTTGCTAATGTTTCCTCACCCTTGCCAGACCTCACCAATATTGGCTGACAGCCAGCTTCATTAAATGCTTGTAAATCGCGTAAAGAATCACCTATTGCAGGTACCTGTGCTAAATCTACTGAAAATCGGCGGCCAATATCTTCAATCATTTTCGCCTTAGGTTTGCGGCATTCGCAATTGTCATCCGCTGCATGTGGACAATAAAACAAAGCATCAATACGCCCGCCTACCTGTGCAAGTGCGCGATGCATTTTGTCGTGAATCGCGTTGAGCGTCACCATATCAAACAAGCCGCGCGCGATACCGCTTTGGTTGGTTGCCAACGCCACGCGAAAGCCATGTTGATTAAGTAGCGCAATGGCTTCCAAGCTGCCTGGCAAAGGAATCCACTCATTTGGGCTTTTAATGAAATTGGCAGAGTCTTGGTTAATGACGCCATCACGATCGAGAATGACTAACTTCATGCGTTAACTTGCTAACTTAGATAAATCCGCAATGCGGTTCATGGTTTGGTGCAAAGTTGCGAGTAAACCTAAACGGTTGGCTTTAAGCGCAGGGTCGTCTGCATTCACCATGACGTTATCAAAAAAGTCATCTACAGGCGCTTTAAGTGAGGCAAGCGCTTGCAATGATGCGGTGTAATCACCGCTTTCAAAGAGTTTATCAGCTTGTGGTTTTACTTTGCTTAGCGCAGCATAAAGTGCTTTTTCAGCAGGTTCAGGTAAGTTTTCAGAATCAATTTCAGCTTTCACTTCTCCTTCTGCTTTTTTCAAGATATTGCCAACACGTTTGTTTGCCGCTGCGAGAGCAGGGGCTTCTGACAAACTTGCAAAGCTGCGCACAGCAGCAAGGCGGTTAGGCACTTCACTTAGCAACTTTGGCGTTAGTGTCAGAACAGCGTCGACTTCTTGCGCGCTAGCGCCTTGATCACGCAAGCTAACACTTAAACGGTCATAACAAAACTCACGGATTGCAGCTGCAGTAGCGACTTGCTCTTCAAAGTTGAGTTTGAAATTTGGCAAAGCAATTTTGACAATAATGTCGGCAAATGTGATGGGCAGTTTTGCATCTATCAGTATGCGAATAATACCTAATGCTTGACGACGTAGCGCAAATGGATCTTTATCGCCAGTAGGCTTTTCACCTATACTAAACAAACCTACCAAGGTTTCAAGCTTATCTGCCAGGCTAACAATTAAACCCACCGTCTCCCGCGGCAAGTCATCACCTGCAAATCGTGGCTTGTAGTGGTCTTCAATCGCATATGCTACATCGCTATCTAAGCCTTCATGTTGCGCATAATAGCGTCCCATAATGCCTTGCAATTCAGGGAACTCGCCCACCATGTCGGTGAGTAAGTCAACTTTGGATAAATGCGCGGCTTGCACAACTTTAGCAGTTAAAGTCGGGTTGATTTGCTCGGCAATCGCTTTAGCAATGGCAACCACGCGCACATTACGCTCACCTTGGCTACCTAATTTGTTGTGATAAACTACTTTACTTAAACCTTCTAAGCGGCTTTCCAACGTTTTTTTGCGGTCTTGGTCAAAGAAGAATTTCGCATCGGCCAAACGTGGGCGTACCACACGCTCGTTACCGCCAATCACTTTGCTTGGGTCTTTGGGTGAAATGTTAGATACGATTAAAAACTTATTGGTGAGTTTGCCGCTGGCATCTAAAAGTGGAAAATACTTTTGATTCGCCTTCATGGTCAAAATCAAACATTCTTGCGGCACTTCCAAATATTCTTGCTCAAACTGGCCAAGTAACACATTTGGCATTTCTACAAGTGCTGTAACTTCATCTAATAGCGCGTCATCTTCAATTGGCTTGAGATTTTCATTAGCGGCCGCAGCTGTTAATTGGCGGGCGATTTCGGCTTTACGCTCGGCAAAACTGGCAATTACTGCGCCCTCATTCCGCAATTGTTCGGCATAGCTATCTGCATGATTTAATGTTATTTTTTCATTCTTAGCTTCAAAACGGTGGCCATAGGTAATGTTGCTAGAATTAAGCCCAAGCGCGCTAATTGCAATGGTGCTACTGCCATGCATTGCTACCAAACCATGGGCTGGGCGCACAAAATTGACGCTGCTCCAGCCATCTGCCAATTGGTAGGTCATCACTTTTGGAATCGGCAATTTAGACAATGCTTCATCTAAGGCTTTTTGTAAGCCTTCTGGCAAATTAATCCCAGTCTGCATGGCATCGAAAAATAACACGTCGGCTTTACCGTCGTGTTTT
>JBJXDT010000127.1:0-38909 GCA_046153505.1 Methylophilaceae bacterium
CAGGGTCAGCCTCGGTATTCACCATGCCAAATACAATATCAGGGTTTGCATTAGAGGCAGCTTCAAACGTTGGTGAAAATGCCACACATGGCTCGCACCATGGCGCCCAAAAATCCACTATCACAAACGGATTTTTCTCGATTGTTTCTTTAAAATTTTCTTTATTAAGGGCAACTACAGCCATGACGCATCCTGTTAATTAATGAAGTAATCTGTTATTTTATCAGATGATGGGCTTATCCCACACTCCATTAAAAAACAGTTCTCCCAATGGTTTACGACTGCGTTGCGCCAATTCACGTGTTTTTAACTCTTCGGGCAAATCATTCGAATCACCTTCATAGCCTATTGCAAGCATAGCCATTGGCGAGACATCTGCTGGAATGTTGAACCTTGCTCGCGCTGCATCACTTTCAAAACCACCCATTTGGTGAGCAACCAAACCAAGCGCAGACGCCTGCAAGCATAAGTTTTCAGCTGCAGCGCCTGTATCATATTCTGACCAACGATTTGGCTTTTGATTGTGCCCAAACAAACCATAGGCACACACCAAAATAAGCACAGGGGCATTTTTAGACCAGACTTGATTGTTCGGCACAATCACATCCAGCGCATGTTGCCAAGCAGCGGCATCTTGATTTTTGTTCCACACCAAAAAACGCCACGGCTGATCGCCAAAGCAACTTGGCGCCCAACGCGCAGCCTCAAGTAAGGCGATAACTTGCTCTTGGTTCACTGGTTTGCTGGCGTCAAAAGCGCGAGGGCTCCAGCGATTGGCAATAAGGTCATGGATACTTTCTTGAGTGATTGCTGGTTTTTGCATGTTATTCAGCCTTTAAAAATGGATAATCAGTATAGCCTTGCTCCGCACCACCGTAAAAGGTATTGTTGTCTGCGTTGTTCAATGGCGCATCTATCTTATAACGCTCAACTAAGTCTGGATTTGATAAAAACGGCACTCCAAAGGCGACACAATCGGCGTGTCCGCTTGCAATAGCGGCATTGCCACGCGCTTTGTCGTAGCCTAAATTCGCCATATATTGGCCTTTAAATAGTTTGCGATACGCAGAAAAATCAAATGGTACTGACTCCCCCCCCATACCACCTTCAACCGCATGTAAGTAAGCCAATTTAAACGGGTTAAGCGCCTCTGCAACATAATTAAATAACGCTTGTGGGTTGCTGTCTTTCATATCATTAAACGGATTGACGGGAGAAAAACGCACGCCAACTTTGTCTGCGCCAATCACATCCACCACCGCTTGTGTTACTTCTAATAGCAAGCGGGCGCGATTCTCGAAACTGCCACCGTAGTTATCTGTGCGTTTGTTGCTGCCATCGCGCAAGAACTGATCTAGCAAATAGCCATTGGCCGAATGAATTTCTACGCCATCAAAACCCGCCGCAATGGCGCATTGAGTGGCATGCGCATAATCTTGCACTATGGCAGGTAGTTCAATGGCATCAAGCGCGCGGGGCTCAACATAATCTTGCAACCCCTGATAGGTAAAGGCTTGACCTGCCGGTTTAATTGCAGAAGGCGCCACTGGTAACTCTCCGTTTAACAAACTGGGATGTGAAATTCGACCCACATGCCAGAGTTGAATGACGATTTTTCCACCTTTGGCGTGTACCGCGTCGGTCACTATTTTCCAGCCTGCTATTTGTGCATCATTGTAAATACCTGGTAATGCTGGGTAGCCATGCGCCATGGCAGAAATCGGCGTAGCCTCTGTAACGATTAAGCCAGCGCTCGCACGTTGGGCATAATACGTGGCGTTGAGCGCATGTGGCACACCGCCCTCTCCCGCACGGTTTCTTGTAAGGGGCGCCATTACCATACGGTTTTGCATTGCAATATTACCCAGTTTTATTGGGCTAAACAAATCTGTCATTATTATTTCCTAGAGTTTAAAAGAGATTTTTACTTCATTAATTTAATTTCCATTGGCATTTTGACACCTTCAATAAGCAAGGTAATTTCAATGTCATCCCCAACTGGTGCATTCGGCTTTACGCCCCAGCCAAAGCCAAAGTCACTCGCTTTAATTGCGGTATGCGCCTCAATCCCCATTCGGAATCCACCCCAAGGGTCGGCGCCAAAGCCCAGCACCTTAAATGGAAAAGTCATTTCTTTTGTTACGCCGTGCAAAGATAAATTGCCAGTAATCACACCTTCGCTATTGTTAGTAGCTTCTACTTTGGTGCTAACAAACGTCATTTCAGAAAATTTTTCGACATCCAAATATTCCGACTTTTTAATATGCTCATCACGTTTAACATGGTTACTATTGACGCTCATCATATTAATCTTGGCTTCTACACTTGAGTTGGATAAGTGTTGCCGATCTATCAATATTTTGCCTTTAATATCGCCGAAGGTGCCCGATGTTTTAGATGCAACATGACGAATTGTCCAGTTTGCAAAACTATGGGTATCATCAATACGATAGGCATCTGGCTCAGCACAAGCAAGGCTAGAAGCCAGCATTAATATACCTCCTAGGCCGATTATTTTAAGTGTTTTTCTCATTTTATCTCCTAAAATTAAGCTGGCGGCAAATCAAAAAGCAGTATCTCGGCAGCCTCAACGGCCTTCACTTGTATCAATTCGCCATCCATAAAAAGCGCAGCATCTCCAGTCTTTAGCAACTGTTGATTCACTTGTACAATGCCTTGCACCACCTGCAAATAAGCACTGCGCTTATGCATAAGAGTATAGTCCAGCTGTTTACGTTCAGAAATTTTGGCGGCAAATAACTCCATATTTTGGTGAACTTTTAGCGCACCTTCGTGTGATTCATCCGAAGCAAGCAAGCACCACTGATTGTATTTTTGGGCATCTGTAAATAGCTGATCCTCATAACTTGGCTCCAAATCCAGCTCACTTGGTTCAATCCAAATTTGTAGCAAGTGTAAAGATTCTGTGCTTGAAGCGTTGTACTCGCTATGTTGAATTCCTGTTCCGGCAGTCATACGTTGCACCTCGCCCGCACGCAAAGTTTCAATATTCCCCATACTGTCCTTATGTGTCAACTCACCAGACACCATGTAGGTAATAATTTCCATGTCGCGGTGTCCGTGCGTACCAAAACCTTTATTGGGCGAAACAAAATCCTCATTAATCACGCGCAATGCAGAAAAACCCATCCATTTTGGGTCATAATAATTGGCAAAAGAAAATGAATGATAGCTATCTAGCCAACCATGATTCGCATGTCCACGCTCATTTGCTTTTCGAATTAACATATTTAGCTCCAAAAATTTAATTTTACTCTCTAACAAAATATGGCGTCGCTTATGATAAATTCAAGCTTTGACAATTTGGAGAAATAATTGACACAAGATCAGCTTCCTCAAGAATTTGAGCCTTTGAACAAGCTAGCCGTCCGTGCCATGATATGGCTAAACGGCTTTGCCCATATTATCATTGGCTTAGCCTTGGCTGTTTCTGTGCTTATGTTCACCTGGCTTTTCTTTATCGATGTGAGGAACGCGGCTTACGCGCATAATTTAGTCCATGGTTTTTTACACGCACTTGGTACACTGATGCTATTGTGGTCTATTTCTGCGCTTATTTCTGCAGAAATTCGCTATCTAATGGGCAGTAAACTCCAAGTGGAAACCTTTGTCGAAGTAGTGCTGGTGTTATTTTTGCGAAAACTCATTGTGATGCCAGTGCAAGATGCCAGCCCGACCTTGGAAGAAATTAGCATGTGGGTAGGTGGTGCTTTCGTCCTCAGTTTGGTATATGTGCTAGTACGCTGGATTGATAAAACCAACACAAGTAGATAAACATGCAAATGCTGAGCCAAAAAATATTAGAGGCCGTGTCAAAAGTAGTACTCGGTAAACAAACAGAAATTAAGCTTAGTCTTACTTGCCTGCTTGCTGGCGGCCATTTGCTTATTGAAGATTTGCCAGGCATGGGTAAAACCACACTAGCCCAAACGTTGGCACAAGTCCTTGGTCTGCACTTTAGACGCACCCAATTCACCAGCGATTTACTTCCTGCTGATATTATTGGTGTCTCGGTTTACGATAGAAACGTGAGTGCCTTTACTTTTCACCGAGGCCCCGTATTTACTAATGTGTTTTTAGCGGATGAAGTCAATCGCGCTTCGCCTAAAACGCAAAGCGCCTTGTTAGAGGCGATGGAAGAGCAGCAAATCACGGTAGATGGTCACACGCATCCGCTGCCAAATCCATTTTTTGTGATTGCCACGCAAAATCCTAAACACCATATTGGCACATTCCCTTTACCCGAATCGCAACTCGACCGCTTTTTAATGCGCATTGAACTTGGCTACCCAGATAGCGCCTCGGAACGCGCGCTACTAAAAAATGAAGGCGGCAGGAATGCAGGTACCACACACGCCATATGCGACGCACAAGCGGTGCTAGCCATGCAGCAAGCAGCACAAACGGTATATGTGTCAGAGTCTGTTTTAGATTATTTACAGGCATTAATTGGATTCACTCGCAATCAATACAGTACGGGCTTGTCACCGCGCGCAGGCTTGGGTTTACGAAAAAGTGCACAAGCATGGGCGATGTTAGAAGGCCGCGACTTTGTCACGCCAGAAGATATACAAGCTGTATTTGGGAGTATTGCAGACCACCGTATTCAGCATGACCAACAAAGCAACATCGGCCAAGCTATTTTGCAGCAAGTCAATATTCCTTCACACTAACATTTGCCCATGCTGGCCAATCCTTTTCGAATTAATTTTTGGCAAAAATGGTTGCGTGTTGCGCAAAGCGAACACAAAACAGCTGTATTAGGTGTGCGTCAAATTTATATTATCCCCACTCGCTGGGGTTTGCTTTACGGCATTATGCTCATTGCGATGCTAATTGGCTCGATAAATTACGCGTTAAGTTTAGGCTATTTTTTAACTTTTTTACTGGCTGCGCTTGGCAATTCTGCCATGCTGTACACGTGGCGCAACTTGGTACATTTACAAGTCGAAATTCTCGATGCCAAGCCTGTTTTTGCGGGCGAAATGGCAACTATTTTCGCAGTGATAAAAGAAACCAAATCTCTAACTAGGCACGCTATTGTTAGCCACTTCAATGAAAACGCTAAAACCTATAGCGACCTTGAAAAAGCCGAAGATAAACGCATTGAAATTAAGCTTGCCACACAACAGCGTGGTTGGCTGACACTTCCAAGACTAACCCTATACACCGAGTTTCCTTTAAGCCTACTGCATGCGTGGGCTTACGTGCAAAGCCCCTTACGTGTGCTGGTTTATCCTACGCCTGCAAACAACTCTCCTTTGCTAGCTAATCTCACAGCGTTTAACAAGGAAGGTAACCTACAATCCACTTATGGCGACGACGAATTTAATGGGCACAAAACCTACCAAATTGGCGATGCAGCAAGCCGCGTGGATTGGAAAGCCTCTAGCCGTGGTGTTGGCATGCTAAGTAAACAATATAGCGGTTACGGGCAAAGCACCATATGGCTAAACTGGGAAAGTACTGCTGGCTTAGCCCATGAAGCCCGTATCTCATTGCTCACAAGATGGGTGATTGACGCAAATAGTGCAAATTTCAGCTATGGCTTGCAACTTCCTCAACAATCGCTAGCACCTAGTCAAGGTGAGGCGCATTTTGTGCAAGCCTTAAGTTTACTAGCGTTAATGCCATGAGCTTGCCCAATGCCCAAGCATTAACGCGTCAACAGTTATATTGGTTGCTCACCAGCATCACACTAATTATTGCTAGTCACGCAATGAATCTTCCTGCTTGGGTACTGATTGTTTGCGCGAGCTTAATTGCCTACCGCGGGGTTGCCGCAAAAAATAACTGGCAGTTGCCGAATCGTTGGACCATTTTTGGCATGATGGTTTTGCTGTGTTTTGCTCTGGCCATTAGCTTTAAATCACTGATTGGCCGCGATGCAAGCTTAAGTTTATTGCTGACCATGGCAGCCCTTAAGTTGATTGAAACGAAAACCAAGCGTGATTATATTTTGTTGGTTATTTTGGGCTTTTTTTTATTGGGTAATTTGTTTTTGTTTAACCAATCCATTGCGACTTTTGGCTTAAGTCTACTGCCACTTATCTTGCTCACCGCCACCTTAATGAATATCAGTGCGGTTAAAACATATGCGCCTCTTTATTTGTTTAAACTTGCGGGCAAAATTTTACTGCATGCATTGCCTGTCACGTTGATTTTATTTGTGTTATTTCCACGCATTCCTGGACCGCTCTGGGCACTTCCGCAAGATGCCAATAGCGGTATGACAGGCTTGGACGACAACTTAAATTTTGGCAATATTAGTCACTTGGTGCAAAACGGCAGCATTGCGTTTCGGGTGCAATTTAAAGGACAAATCCCACCCAAGCACTTACTTTATTGGCGCGGCCCTGTGCTTTGGCACCAAGACAAAAATAGTTGGTTGATGAGTAGCAATAAAATAGGTTTGGCAAAAGAAAGCCTACAACTCCAAAGCGCGGCCGTTGACTACACGATTACTTTAGAACCGCACAACCGCTTATGGATGCTGACTCTTGACATGCCCAACCAAGCGCCAAGCGGTGCAAAGCTTAGCCATGACCACAGCGTAATGGCAGACGAACCCATTCGTAAACGCATCCGTTATGTAGTGCGCTCGTACACAAACTACAAATTGGGTGAAACGCTTGCAGAGCGAGAACGTATCTTAGGCCTACAAATAACTGAAGGCGAAAATCCGCGCACAATGCAGCTAGGTGAATCATGGCAAGCGCTACCGCCCGAAGTAAGAATCAATAAGGCGCTCAATATGTACCGCAACGAGGCCTTTGTGTATACACTCAAGCCGCCAAAACTTGGCCAGGATGGTGTAGATACTTTTTTATTCGAGACCAAACGCGGCTTCTGTGAGCATTATGCCGCTAGTTTTGTTTATTTAATGCGGGCAGCAGGCGTGCCTGCGCGAATTGTCACTGGTTACCAAGGCGGTGAATATAATGCCAATGGTAATTACTTGATTGTGCGCCAATCAGATGCCCATGCGTGGGCTGAAGTTTGGCTTGCAGGCAAAGGTTGGGTGCGTGTAGACCCAACTGCTGCCGTGGCGCCAGAGCGGGTTGAGCAAAGCATAGGTGACGCGATAAACGAGACCGACCAACTGCCTATGCTTGCGCGCCCTGATTTACCTTGGCTACGCAAAGCGTTTTTAAGCTGGGACACAATTAACAACGGCTGGAACCAATGGGTACTCGGATACGATGACCAAAAGCAAATCGACTTACTGCAAAAGCTCACTGGCAGGCAATTTACAGAAGGCGAACTCGCCATTTGGATGACAATAATTGCTGCTACAGTGAGCGTCTTATTAAGTCTTTGGCTGTTTAATTGGAGTAAGCCAAAATGCACGCCCGTGCAGAAACTGTATGCGCAGCATATAGCGTGGCTTAAGAAGCATGGCATCGTGCCAAACAAAGGTGAGCCCGCCATAGATTTTGCCAAACGTGCTGGCATACAACTGCCCTCGCAGGCTTCGCAACTATTGGCGATTGCAGAATGTTACAATCAACTGCAATATAGCCAACATGACCTCAAATTGCATACATTGCAGCAATATATTCAAGCATTCAAAACCGCATGACAGTCAATAGCATATTGGAAACAGACCTACATTTTATGCAAATTGCGATTGCGCTTGCTAGGCAAAATACACTGACTGGGGAAGTGCCAGTCGGGGCAATTGTGGTAAAGGATGGTGTGGTGATTGGGCAAGGTGGCAATGCGCCCATCGGAACGCATGACCCAACGGCGCATGCCGAAATTATGGCATTGCGCCAAGCCGCGCAACACTTAAAAAATTATCGCCTTGTTGATTGCACACTCTATGTAACGCTTGAGCCTTGCTCCATGTGTACAGGTGCCATACAACACGCGCGTATTGCGCGATTAGTATTTGGTGCGAGCGACCCAAAAACAGGCGCTTGTGGCAGTGTGGTTGATTTAATGGCAGAGACCAAACTCAATCATCACACGGAAGTCATTGGCGGTGTTTTGGCTGAAGATTGCGGCAAATTGTTAAGTGCCTTTTTTAAGGCCCGCAGACAAAATACTATTTAGAAAAACCGACATTTATTAGTCGGACTATTTGGTTAAGAATTTAGCATATTGTAAAGTTTGTCTTTTAAGCTAAGCCTTAATTTTTTCAGATCTTCGAAAGACTCATCTGTCACAGGCACTTTCTCACCCTCCAACCGAATCACTTCGCTATTTACCAAATGATACTCATCAAACATCTTGGCGAAGTGCCTGTCATCCATCTTAAGCTTATGAATTTTTTCGCGAAACTCTGGAAACTCATGCGCCAAATCGTGGTGTATTGCAGTCATTTTTTTACTCCTTAAATAAATGCCAACTGAATTCGTGCCTTCAGTATGTTCTATTTTAAGGTTGCTACATTGATTGAAATCAAGGAAAGTTAACATAGTTCGCATAAAAAAACCCGCCGAAGCGGGTTTTGAATTGAGGTTGCTTATAGTTAATCGCGATTGCCCATTACAGCCATCAAAATGTTAAGCAAATTAACAAAGATATTGTAAATATCTAAGTACAAGTTAAGTGTAGCCATCACATAGTTAGTTTGACCGCCGCGCACAATCTGATTCACATCATACAAAATGTAGCCTGAGAAGATCAAAATCGAAACACCTGAAATCGCAAGTGAAAGCGCAGGGATTTGGAAGTAGATGTTTGCGAGGGAAGCAACGATTGCTAGAATCAACCCCACAAACAGCATTTTACCAATACCGCTGAAATCACGCGCTGGTGATGAAGCAATGCCTGCCAAGGTTAAAAAGGTAATACCAGTACCCGCACCAGCCAACCCAACAATTTGCCCGCCGTTACTCAGATGCAACGCGTGCTGCAAAATTGGGCCTAACATTAAGCCAAGCAAGAAAGTTACGCCAAAGAGCATCCAAATACCAAGACTACTGTTTTGGTTAACTGCGATCAGTTTAAACAAGCCCATCATCACAGCCATGTAGCCAAAAAAGAAGATAAATGGATGTGAAGCCATAAAGCTAAAGTTCATTTGCAAACCAACATACGCACCAATGATGGTAGGTATCATGGTTAAGCCAAGCAAGGCGTATGTGTTACGCAGCACTTTGTTTTGTGCAACAGAACTCGAATCACGTCCTAAAACTTGAATATCGTCTAACATTACAAATTCCTTATATTAAAGTTGCCAAATGGCAACATATCTAAGATAGCGGCTTTAAGAAAAAGTTTCAAGTGACAAATTGTTACTAAATTTGTAAAAAAAGTAATTAAAACTTTTGCTCTTTTACAATCTGACCATTTTCGTAGACAGTTTCTGATTTTTTAGCGCCAGCGTCATACCAATAAGTTTCCACGCCCGTTTTCTTACCCTCTACAAAATAAGCTTCAGAGCGTTTTTTCCCATTCTCGTACCACGATTGAAAATGACCATGCTCTCTACCATCTTTATATTGCGCATCTAATTTAAGCTGGCCAGATTCATACCATTGGTTCCATGTGCCATCCTCTTTATCATCTTTATAGTTCGTTTGAATATACTTTGCACCGCTGTTATACCAAAAGGTTTCTAGTCCTTCTTTTTTGCCATTTACATAGTGGACTTCGTATTTTAAATTGCCGTTTGCATAATGCTCCGTTTGCTTGCCTGTGAAGTTTTTATCAATAGCACTCAAGTTTGGCATACTAGATTCTGTTGCGAAGACACTATACGAAAAAAAGCTTAGTGCCAAAGCCACGCAAAACAAGTTTTTCCACATTTCGAATTTTCCTGTTATTAATTGTCCCTATAAGAGCGCTATTTACAGAAAAAATTCCATCATGCAAATAAATCGCCCTCCGATTTACCCACATTGGCTACACGCTTAACCGCAGCAACAAAGCTAGCGTTTTCGTGCAGCGCATCCACGCTGGCCGGCTGGCGTCCACCATGCATGCGTGCTAAACGCGCGACGCTTAGTGCAGGCATTTTCCACTTTAGCTTTGCCAACAACTCATCCGCCAAATCGGGGCGATTGCATAACAACACCATATCGCAGCCCGCATTCAGCGCGGCTAGGCTGCGCGTTGTGACATCACCACCCACGGTTGCTCCTTCCATGCTTAAATCGTCGCTAAAAATCACCCCGTTAAATCCCAATCGCTCACGCAACACTTTTTGCAACCATTTGGGCGAAAATCCTGCAGGTTTATCATCTACTTTTGGGTAAATCACATGTGCGGGCATAATCGCCGCCAAGCCTTCATCAATCATCTGTCTAAATGGCTGCATGTCATTTTGTGCAATTTGGTCAAACTCACGCTCATCAATGGGAATGCTCACGTGCGAATCTGCAACCACAAAACCATGCCCAGGAAAATGTTTGCCCACTGCGGCCATGCCGCCTTTTTTCAAGCCTTGCATCAAGTTAAATGCCAGCTCATTAATCGCCTGTGCATCCTTGTGGAAAGCACGGTCACCAATCACCAAGCTGTCGCCATAATCCATATCCAGCACAGGTGTAAAGCTAAAATCAATACCATGTGCGCGAAGCTCCGCTGCCAAAATCCAGCCAGCTTCAGTTGCCAGCTCACGTGCCTTTTTAGGGTTAGTATCCCAAATTTTGCCAAACTCGCGCATCGGCGGAATTTTGGTAAACCCTTCTCTAAAACGTTGTACTCGACCACCTTCGTGGTCAACCGCAATGAGCAAGGGTGGCAGGCGAACAGCATGAATACTCGCAGTTAACGCGCGCAATTGTCCGCAATTTTCGAAGTTACGAGCAAACAAAATAACACCACCTACCAGTGGATGTTGCAATCTTTTAATGTCATCGGCAGTTAATTCCTTGCCAACAACGTCTAACATGACGGGACCTAAAGACATTACTTCGCTTTCAATTAAATTAACCAGATATTGTTAGTTTAACATGCGCGGATTTAGGCAAAGTGAAATGCTATAAGCACTAATACAAATCACAATTTTTCCAGATTTTCTAGCAATTGATTTGCATACTGGTTAATTGCATCCGTCTCATCTTGGCTAAATCGATCTACATTTTTGGCCATTAACGCTGTGCGCGGGTTTCCCGCAAAACTTGCATAATGTTTAATTAAGAAATGCCAATATAGTGTTGTAACTGGACAAGCGTCTCGTCCCGCTTTGATATCCGGCTTATACTGACACGATTGGCAATAGTTGCTCATGCGATTAATATAAGCGCCGCTCGCAATATAGGGCTTGCTAGTGAATCGTCCACCGTTTGCAAATAACGCCATACCAGCCACATTAGGCAACTCAACCCACTCAACCGCATCGACATAAACGGCCAAATACCAAGCCTCTAGCGCAGATGGACGCAACTCTGCAAGCACGCCAAACATACCCGTTATCATTAATCGTTGAATATGGTGTGCATAGCCATATTGCATGGTTTGTTGGATGGTCTGTCGCATACAATTCATCTGTGTTTGCCCAGACCAATACCAAGCTGGAATTTCCCGCTCATGCTCATAATGATTGGCTTGTGCCATACTCGGCATATCAAGCCAATATACCCCATGTATAAACTCGCGCCATCCTAGTATTTGGCGAATAAATCCTTCTACACTTGCGAGCGAAACAAGCTGTTTTTGATATTTCAACTCTGCGGCTGCAATCACTTCGCGTGGATTTAATAACTTCAGATTAAGCGAGGTAGAAAGCAGCGAGTGCCACAAATACGGATTCTCCTCACCCTGTTTAGCTTGCCACATGGCATCCTGGTGGTCGCCAAAACCTGCAAGTTTGTGCGCTATAAAATCGCTTAAAAATTCCAATGCAGCATCCCGTGTCACCGGCCAAATAAAATGCGCCGTACTGCCTGGGTGATTAGGAAACTGTTGCTCAACTATTGAAATCACCTGTCTGGTCATTTCATCTTGGTTCACTGGCGGGCAGGATGGCACATTTTTTGGCCCTGCTTTGCCAAACGCTTTTCTATTTTGCGCATCGTAATTCCACGCACCGCCAACTGGAGCATCATCTGCCATTAGCACATCATATTTTTTACGCATCATGCGGTAAAAAAATTCCATGCGTAATTGTTTTCCACCTGCGGCCCAGCGTTTGAAATCAGCTCGGCTGCACATAAAGTGCGTATCGTCTCGAACTACTAATGGAATATTCACTTGTTTGCAAAGCTCGATTAAAGCTTGCTCTATTCGATATTCACCTGGTTCGCATACAATTACTTTTTGTGGCTTAAGCTTTGCCAATTGTGCTGACCACGCTTGTTCCAAGCTTTCAAAGTCATGCTCGCCAAGTTTTAGGTAAATTGTGGCTAGCCCTTGCTGATTTAACTTTTCAGCGAAATGGCGCATGGTAGATAAAAACAATACGATGCGTGCCTTGTGACTCCACACATGGGTCGCCTCTGCAGAGGCTTCGACCATCAAAATTCGGTCTTGCTGCGGGTCAAATCCTTCCAGCGCAGGGTTATCAAGATTGAGCTGGTCACCCAAAATAATGATGAGATGGCGAATAGGCATTCGATTTTACTTATGAGAACAAACTTCACTTGATGTGGGTTTTTTGGACATTTTGCTGCAAGCAGCTGAACAATATTTTACTTGTAACCAATTTTTCGCCCAAGATTTACGCCAAACCATCTCACGACCACATTGGCTACACAATTTTATAGGTAAATTAGATTTATTTCCTTTGAAGGAGATGCGTTTATTGAGTGGCATGCTGGTTAATGACCTATAGACAGCTAGCTGGTTCCATTTAAGTCACTAAGGGTGCAAGCACCCTGCCAAGTTGCTTAAGATGTGCTCACCAAATTAAGCAACTTTAAGACGGTAAAGCGACGTGACCTCTTTGCTGCGCGCCGCGTAAAGTACATCGGTTTTGTCTTGCGATTTTGCGTGTACTGGTTTGATATCCATTTTTTCAATCACCGCTAAACCAGCATTCGTTATCCAAGCGTTTAGCTCCTCACGCGTACGTAAGCCAAAGTGTTCAGCCAAATCAGACAAAATCAACCAGCCTTCGCCCTTAATCGCTAAATGTGTTTTTAATCCCGCTAAAAAACCTTTTAACATTTTGCTGTCAGGGTCGTAAATCGCATGTTCTATCGGCGAATTGGCCTTAGCTGGCAACCATGGTGGATTACACACGATTAAATCCGCTAATGGCTGATTGCTAGGAAACAAATCGGCTTGGACGATTTTTACTTGTTTCGCATAGCCTAGCTTTTGAATGTTTTCATGCGCACATGCTAAGGCTTGCAAGTTATTATCGGTCGCAACCACTTTCGCAATGCCACGCTTCGCAAGAATTGCCGCTATCACACCCGTGCCCGTTCCAATATCAAAGGCTACACTCGCGTTGTTAAGTGATGCGTTGGCTACCAGCACAAGATACTCGCCACGCACGGGAGAATAAACGCCGTAGTAAGGGGTCACACTCTCTTCAAGTGCTGGAATCTCTACGCCTTTTTTGTGCCACTCATATGCCCCCACCACGCCTAGCAACTCGCGCAGCGAAACGACAATATTTTCTTTGCCTTGCTGCTTACCATAAGCATGCTCACACGCGGCTTGCACGTCAGGCCCACGCTCGTAAGGCAGTTTGTAATCGTGACTTAATTCTAGCAACAACATGCCCAAAGTACGTGCCCGCTCAATTTGGTTTTTGCGGTATAAATGAAATTGGTCTTTTGGTGAAACTTCGATAGCTACTTTGGCGACCTGCCGCGCTTTATTGACTGCTTTAGGCTTGGTGCTGCGGTTATCGATGCGACGAGAAATTGCAATTGAAAGTTGCTTGGCATTTTGAAAGTCACCGCGCCACAACATGGCATTGCCTTCACACGCCATTTTATAGGCAACATCTGCTTTTAAAGTATCGTTTATCGGTGTGATTTTTTTAGGTGCAGAGTTATTGGCAACCGATTGCCAACGGGCTGTTTTAGGTTTTCCCGCTTCTTGCCAAGTAATGTCTTGTGTCAATTCTAGCTTTCAGTAAAATTAGTTTAAATTAAAAGGATTAAAGTTAGTGTGATTATCGAAATAGTCTTCGTGTTCGTGGCGTTTTAAAAACGCAATAATTTTGTAAGTAATGGGCGTAAATGCGACCTCTACCAGCACTTTAGATACAAATTGCGCCAACATGAGTTTAGGCATTAAGTCGTTAGAAATTTCACCCGTACCATAAAACGCTAGTGGGAAAAATATAAGAGAATCGACCGCCTCGCCAAAAATAGTAGAGCCAATAGTGCGCGACCAAAGCCAACGCCCTTGCGTAAGAATTTTCATTTTTGCTAGCACAAACGAGTTAACAAACTCGCCCGCCGCAAACGCCACTAAACTGGCAAGCGCAACTCGCCATGCATTGCCAAATGCGGCTACATAAACCGCTTGATCGTGCCATTCTGGCGCAGGCGGCATTTTAACAATTACCCAAGCCATTAGCGAGGCAAATGCCAACCCTGCAAAACCAGCCCAAATTACACGGCGGCTTGCCGCGTAACCATATACCTCAGTGAGAATATCGCCAAATATAAACGAGATGGGGAAAAACATGACGCCTGCGCCAAAGGTAAGCGCGCCAAAGAAAGGAACAGTGATTTGCGTAACCTTGCCCGGTCCAATAATATTTGAGCAAACCAGTACAGTGACAAAGGCGGCCATGATGAGGTCGTAATATTTATAATTTTTACTCATCGCATGTCCATTTAATGTGGTTCACTTCTGACATCAAATTGGTCACGAAGTTGGTCGCCCAACAAATTAATCGCTAAAATCAAGCTCATCATGCATAGGCCAATCACCAATACATAGTGCGGTGCAACCAACATATAGCGGACGCCGTCGCGCAACATGGCGCCCCAACTAGCGTTTGGCGCTTGAATGCCCAAGCCTAGAAACGATAAACTGGATTCGGCTATCATAATACTTGCTAGACTATAGGTTGCCTCAACAATAAGCACCGAGCCAAGCAAAGGCAAAATATGTTTTAGCATAATGCGCATGGGTTTTGCGCCTAGTGATTCTGCCGCAAGCACATGTTGGAGATTGCGTAAGCCCAAGGCTTGACCGCGTGTGAGTCGCGCATAACTCACCCAACCGGTAATGCAAAGCGCAATGAGCAGATTTTTAATTCCTGGCCCAAGGACAGCAGCAAAGGCAATGGCCAACAAAATCCCTGGGAAAGCCAAAAACACATCAGTAATTTGCATCAGCAGTCTATCTACCCAGCCGCCGTAATAACCAGCTAGAAGGCCTACCACAATGCCTAACAACATGGTAATCAACGTGACTAAGATGGCTACGGTCATCGACACCTCGACACCTCGCAACACACGCGCCACAAGGCTACGCCCTAGATCATCTGTGCCAAACCAATTCGTTAGCGAGGGAGCAGATAAAATATGATTTAAATCAATGTCATTGCCGTGCAAATGTAATATGCGTCCAAAAAACACAGCAAATGTCCAAAAGAATAAAATTGATAGCGCAAATTTTTTCATTTGTTATTAAATATATTTATGACTCTTTGCAACAGACTCTCTGGCTTAGCAAATAAGCTCGGTTCAGACCATTCGCTTGAACAGAGCCATTCTTCAGGTAGGCTAGTTGCCGCATCATGTGTTGTTTCGATGTCCCACAAATGTTCCCAACCGCCAGTTGAATAATCGACAATTTTCACTTTATCTGCCCATTTTTCTAACCAAGCAATAGCCGCCTTATAATCCTTATCGTCATCGCCGTGCATGACAAAAAGTGTGAGTCGTATAGATTTATTTTGCATCATTTCAATCAATGATTTCGGACTCGCGGATCAGCTAAACGATAAAGCACATCAGTCACCAAATTCACCAACACATAACTCAGCGCTACCACCAGCACGCAGGCTTGTGTAACTGGATAATCACGTTTTTCGATGCTTTCTACTAATAGGCGACCAACACCATCCCAACTAAAAATGGTTTCAGTGATGACAGTCCCCGCTAGTAAACTGCCCATTTGTAAGCCCACAATGGTAATAATGGGCAATAGGGCGGCGCGTAAGGCATGCCTCACAATCACGGATTTTTCACTTAAGCCTTTGGCGCGGGCAGTGCGGATAAAATCATCGTTAAGCACTTCTAGCAGGCTTGTGCGCGTCATGCGCGTTAAAATGGCGCTTAATCCAAAACCAAGTGTAAGCGCAGGCAAAACAATCGAATCGGCAGTATCCATACCGCTGACAGGCAACCAACCTAACCAAACGGCAAACAGGAGCATGAGCATAGGCCCAAGCCAAAATGCGGGCATGGCAGAAAAACGCACGCTAATAATCGTTACTACAAAATCTTGCCAATGGCCTGCTTTCAGGGCTGCAAATACACCAAGTGGTACGCCAATAAACAAGCCAATTAACAGCGCTACAACAGCCAACTGAACGGTGGCGGGATAGCGTTGTTTTAACATGTCTAAAATGGGAGCTTGGCTATGAATAGAGTTTCCTAAATCGCCATGCGCTAGTTTGGATAAGTACACGCCAAATTGGGTAATAAGCGGTTGGTTTAGGCCTAAGTTTTCACGCAATTGCGCGCGATCTGCCATGCTAGCAGATTCACCTAACATCACCTCTACAGGGTCGCCCGGCACAAGATGAATGAGCAAAAAAGTGAGCAAAAGCACGCCAAAAACGACGGGGAATATGCTTAATAGTCGCTTAATCATTGTGAATGAGCACTGGCGTGCCAATAGGCACCAAGTCAAACAATTGAATAATATCGGCGTTGCGCATACGAACGCAACCATGCGAGCCTATGCTACTCATGTCAGTGGAATCAGGCGTGCCATGAATATAAATATAACGCTGCATGGTATCGACATTACCAAGTCGGTTGATCCCAAGCTCTTTGCCAGATAACCATAAAATGCGCGTTAAAATCCAATCACGTTCTGGATTTTCAGCCATCAGTTCTGGCGAACAAATTTCACCCGTTGGGCGGCGCGCCACAAAAACAGTGTTGGTAGCAGCGCCCTCACCTATTTTGGCACGAATAATATGTGCGCCTAATGGCGTGCAACCGCTGTTTTTTTCACAACCAACGCCATTAGCCGCGGTAGAAACAGGATATTGCGCATGCAACTCGTCCGCTTCATCAAGCAATGTTAAGGTTTGGGTTTGAATAGAAATTTCGATTCGCATAGCTACCTATTGTACCGACCTTTTGATGGACATTAAATCATCCCAGTTGCCATCGGGTCTAGGCGAATAATATTGAATATTTTTACGCATTGCAGCAAATTGCCCCTCATACCATAATGGAATATACGGCAATTGTGCATGAATGCGAGCTGTGGCGGCAGGCCAGTCTTCTTTTGCTAGCTGTGCATCCAGCTCGGCATCCGCATATTTACCACGATTAAAGCCATTTGGCGGAAAGCTTTGCGAACCAAAAGCTTTGGCGTAAATTTCTGGCGTTTTAATACCAACCCAAGTTAAGCCAAATACCTGAAACTTACCCTGTTTTACATCCTCAAAAAAAGTTCCCCAGTCCAGGCTACGAATCTCCAATTCAATACCCGCAGGGCGCATTTGGGCTTGTAAAATCGTCGCAAAACGAATGCGTTGCGCATCGGTACTGGTTTTGTAAACCAGCTTAAGTGGCAACTTCACGCCAGTCTCATACAATCGTTTTTTGGAAAGCTCTGGATTGTAACCATAAGGCGTTAAATGTGCGTTGCCCGCATAATGTTCGGGTGGCAAAATGGCGCCTGCAACACGGCTATTTTGCACCATTACCTTATCGATAATCGCTTGCGCATCAATAGCATGCGCAATAGCCTGACGCACGCGAAGTTGCTTCAAAACAGGGTCTTGCATATTCAAACCCAGATACGAAAAGTTAGCACCCACACTCGCGCTCACCCTTATTTCTTGTCGTGTTTGTAAATATTTCACTAGTTCTGGTGATAAATCTCCTTGAAGCAAATCAGCCTCACCACGCAACAGCTTAAGCACGCGCACGGTCGGATCCTTTACCTCTTGCAGGCTAATTTTTTGCCCATCTTTAAGGCGCTGTAAAGTGAGTTTATTTTGCCAACTCACAAATTTTAGCGGACCGCTACCAACTGGACTGTGCGAAAAATCGTGACCTTGATCGATAAGACTCTTGGGCAAAATGCCGATAATCAGCTTCGCTAAAAAGTGCGCATCTGCTTGCCTTAAAGTAAATAATACCGTGTCATTGTCTGGCGCCTCAATGCGCGCAACATTTTTAAACTCTGCTATGTGCGGTGAATCTTTAAGTTTGAGAATGGATTGATAGGTTGCAACAACATCCGCAGCATTTAAAGGTGCTAGATAATGAAAAGGCGAGCGCGGTTTTTTAAGGGTGATGCGGTACTCTAGCCCATTCACTTCTATCTTGGATGCCAATATCGGCACGGGTTTTGAGGCAGCATCAAAATCCATTAAGCTTTGGTAAAGTAGTCGATTAACGCGCTCAGAAGCAGCGTCCGTGGCATATCTAGGGTCTAAATTAAGCGGCGCTTGTGCAATAGCAAAATTGATTTCCTGGTGACTTGCATCACGCTGGCACGCTAAGCTAGACAAGGCAATCAACAACAATAAAAAATATTTCAACATCCGCAAGATTCTACACAATATCGACAAAGCATTGCGCCAAGTTTGCAGATTCAGCGGGATAAGTTTATGATTCTCATTACACAACAAAAAGGGAGCGCAAAAATGAACGGTATTATTCAACTCGCTGGCAGATGTATGCTCGCACTCATTTTTATTTTAGCGGGCGTCGGCAAAATTCAAGATCCAGCAGGGACAGCGGGTTACATGCAATCTATGGGAGTTCCAGCAATTTTACTTTGGCCAACCATAGCGCTCGAAGTTTTAGGAGGTTTGGCAGTTGCGGTAGGCTATAAAACTGAACTCGCCTCATTAGCTTTGGCGATTTTTTCCCTTATAGCCGCGTTTATCTTCCACAAAAATTTTGGTGACCAAATGCAGATGATTATGTTTTTAAAAAACATTGCCATTGCGGGCGGCTTACTTATATTAGCGGCTGGCACTACAACCGCTTACAGCTTAGACGCAAAGAAAAAGAATGCCAACTTTTTTGGCACGCGCCAAGGCTAGGCTAGAAATAATTTAAAAACTAGCCAAAGCTAGTTTTTTACAAAGCAGGCTATCGATTCGACGTGTGTGGTGTGAGGAAACATATTAATCACACCCGCCGCACTTAATTGGTAGCCTTTTTCATTCACCAAGACATCCGCGTCACGTGCGAGTGTTGCTGGATTACACGACACATAGACGATTTTTTGCGGCGCATTTTCTTCTGAAATTGCCTTCACCAGCTCAAACGCGCCATCGCGAGGGGGGTCAATCAACCACTTATCAAATTTGCCTAAACCCGTCAGCGCAACTGTTGTCATTTGGAACAAATCGGAAACGCCAAATTGTGCGTGTGCTTCTAATTTGTTCAAGCTTGCGCTTTCTTTTGCGCGCTCGACTAAATTCTTCAATCCCTCCAAACCCAATACAGAAGCACCGCTGCGTGCAATAGGCAAGGTAAAGTTGCCAATCCCGCAGAAGAAATCGGCAATACGCTCACCTGCCTGCGGGTTCAACAGCTGCATCGCACGACGCACCATCATTTGATTGATTTGCGGATTCACTTGCGTGAATTCGTTTGGCTTAAACGGGTAAGTCAGCGTAAATTCTGGTAAAGAATACTGCAAATCAGCACGGTCAGGATAAAACGGTTTAACAGTCTCAGGTCCTTTTGTCTGCGTCCAAATATGCACTTTGTGTCTATTTGCAAACGCCTTCAGAATGCCTTCATCATTGGCTTGCAAGGCATCCATAATACGGAAAATTAGAACAATTACCTTATCCTCACCGACGGCAAGCTCTAGTTGCGGAATTTTATCGCGCAAGCTCAACTGTGCAATCATTATCTGTAGTGGCTCTATCAGCGCGGAAACCGCTGGCGTTAGCACTTCGCAACTATTCATATCAGCCACATAGCGCGTGCCTTTTTCGTTAAAGCCAACCAAAACACGATCTTTTTTTGTCACAAATTTCACACTCAAGCGCGCTTTGTGACGATAGCCCCAAGTGGGGCCATACAAAGGCGGCAACATATTTTCTGGCTTTACTTTGCCAATATGCTTTAAATCATTCTCCAACAGCCTTTGTTTTGAAGCCACTTGCCCTGCGAAATCTAAATGTTGTAGCTTGCAACCACCACAAAGTCCGTAATGTGAACATTTTGGTGTCACACGTAAATTAGATTGCTTGAGTATCTCCGCCACATTAGCAAAGGCGTAAGTGCTTTTATTGCGCGTAATTTGGTAAGTGACTTTTTCCGTTGGTAACGCGCCATCAATAAAGATAGTTTTGCCATCAACATGAGCAACGCCGCGCCCCTCTTGGTCGAGCGACTCAACAATGACTGGTGCTTGAATTTCCTTGGGAAGGGCTGCGAGCTCGGCTTTGATGCGATTGTGACGTGCCACGGGAATGCCTAAATACGATATAAGGCGCTATTTTAAATGATTCGTGGCATTTACGCCCAAGCTTTAAGAAACGTGTTCCAATGCTGGCCTGAGTAAGTTTGCAAGGTTTCGCGCACGAGGGCAATTTCGTTTTCATAAGCAGCTGGCGTTAAATGTCCGCGCATAAGTTGAAAGCGCAGAAAAACCAGATGCGTATTCGCTACATCCGTCTCGCAATAATCGCGAATCTCTTTGAGTTTGCCAGCCTGATACGCTTCCCAAACTTTGCTGCCATCCATACCCAGCTTGCCGGGGAAGCCACATAGCTTGGCGATATCATCTAGCGGCGCATTGGCTCGAGCGCTGTACATCGCCATCACATCCATCAAATCGGTGTGGCGCATGTGGTAACGGCTGATGTAATTATTCCACTTAAAGTCTTTGTCATCCTCACCCAAATCCCAATAGCGACTGGCATTCACGCCATGCATCAAGCAGCGATAATGCAACACGGGCAAATCAAAACCGCTGCCATTCCACGAGACAATTTGCGGCGTGTATTTTTCAATGCCATCATAAAAACGTTGAATTATCTCGGCTTCAGAAGATTGCTCATCGCCCAGCGTCCAGACCCTGAAACTATTGCCTTCACGAAGCGCACATGAAATGGCACAAATTCTGTGCTGATGAAGTGGTAGAAAGTCCGTACCATTTTTTTGCCTGCGTTGATGCAAAGCAATGTTCACAATATCATCATCGCTTGCAGCATCAATCTCCTCGGCAGGCGCATCCAATAAGGCGCGCAAGCCTACGGCATCGGGGATTGTTTCGATGTCAAAAACAAGTGTTGGCGTCATGCACCAAGCATACCAAATCTAGCTTGGTGTGAATAGAGATAAGTCTTTAGGCAAATTCAGCTACTGCATACATCGGCATATCTTCCAAAATGTGCAAGTTTTCTTCAGCCTTGTGAATTAACATTGGAGCATGCATCTCATTACCTTCAAACATCAAAAATGCATAACTTACAGGATCGTCTGGATTGAGTGGTGTGAATTTACCTATGCCATATTTTGAGTTTTTGAGTGCTTGCCATGCACCGCGCGGCTCTGAATATTCTGGCTTAGAAAATGTGCGTCTAATTTGTTCTGTGGTCATGCTGTTAAGTTCGTAGCTGTCTTCTTCCGCCAATATTGACCAAGCGGCTTCCTCCTCGTAAGGTACGTTTCGCAGCTGGTAAAGATACCACTCATCTTTATAAATCAGCTGAATAACGCATTGAATTAAGCCGGTTTTGGCGTTTAAGGTGTAATAAATACCTTCGTCATCCAAAGTGATTGGCTTACCGAACGTAGGAAAAACAAAGACATTACCTTCCATCGCAACACTCCCATAACTTGGTTTGAGTTAAGTTCAGTGTAGTGCAATATGTTGAAAACTAAAGGCTAGAAAAAGGCGGGATTTATGGGTTATTTCTGTTGGAATATTTTGTATGACGTCAATATCGAAGAGTACTAGGCAATTCAACCTGTCCTATGCAAATTAGCCCTAAGGCTAGAACACCAAAACCAATGAACAGCTTCCTATGGAACATAGCTCCAACGTAATGTAGGCATCATATTTGACACAAAGTTTTGCGTCAAATGCGCCGTTTTGTTTAAAAAAATAGTTAAATTTATTAAACAAAATCATGATGTTAATAATTATTAGCAGCACCTAAAATAGATGCTAATTTTTCGTCTTACTTCTTCACCCAACCACCCGCACCTTGAACCCACCAGCCAGCTTGCGCCTTATTTATCCACCTTCCCGCAAAGGTATCGCGAATGCCACCTTCCCATTCTGGGTGTTTATTGGCGCTAGCAATTTCTTTATAGAGCGCGCTTCTATCCGCATTTTCGGCCGCCACCAAACTGTTAATACCGCCACGGTCTTTCAACGGCACTGCTGTTGCATCATGTATGGCAATTAGGCCATCCTTGGTTAAGCCAATCGCGCCACTGTTATAGTGTGGTGCCAATTGGCTGTGGCGCGCTTGCATGGCGCTCTTTAGGGCATTAATGGCTGGCGTATTCACATCTAAATCGGCCTCCGCATTTGCCCAAGTGGCGGCAAATAAACCAAAAAATATCAACATAAAACTAATCACTATTTTTTTCATTTTGTTTCCCTTATTTGGTTTCTGGCACTGGTGTCGCGTCTGGCGTTGCTGCTGGCGCAGCATCTTTGTTTTGACCATTTTTAAGTTGCCAAACATCGTCAATAATTTTGTCTGCCGCTTTATCTGCCGCCGCCGCAGGAAAGTAAATGTTAATGGTGACACAGGCCGCTAGCAGGCTTGCAAAAAATATTAGTCCTATGTTTTTTATCATCTTTTTTCCTTATTTAATCCATACTTTACAAGCATTAGTTCAGTCCAATTAATGCATTACTTAACGATTGCTTTGGTGTTGCTGTCTGTAATCCGCTTCATTCTACCCAATAAATCATTCAGGCTTACATATTTTGTATAGCCGTTTACTGTTACTGCGGGCACGCCACTTCCTTTAACGATGATGAACCCTGTTGGGGTTGACTCAACGCCGCTCATTTCGCAAATATCTTCACGCAATTTGCAACTTAGGCCGATTTTTTCATAATTAAATTCTTTAAAAAAGCGCAAAAAAGTACGCTGTAACGCCGCCGCAGTGCCTTCTCCGCCAAGCGCGGTGATGTTTTCGACGGCGCGTTGTGAGATTTTTTTCACATGGTCACCATCCATGGTTTGAATACGCGCATCCATGTGTACGGGTTTCCAATTTTCCAATTGTAAATCTGTTACTTTGCCTTCTAGCTTGCCCTCAATCGCACCAAAGTTAAAAGTGCGCGTAATTTCGCCCAAGTCGATGTTGCGCATATCAAAATCGGCGTACATTCTCGGCACCACGCCAAGCGGGTCATCGATGCGTAATTTATTCATGCTGACAGAACCTTTAAAAGCATTAAACTGCATGGCGCCATCCATCATCATTTGCTTGTTAGCATAGGTAACAAGCGGAATTTTGCCATCAATTTTCCCTTTCATCTCTGGCCAGCCTAGCGCCTTACTAAACTCATTCATGGTGATAGGTTTTAAATCCATGCGTAAATGCCACACCCAGTTTTCACCCAACCAAGCTGCAGAAACATCTTGAAAATTGAAGGCACCATCTAAAATGGGCAGGGTCAACTGTTCTGAAGTGACAGAATAACGGTTCACCTCAGCCTTCAAATTAGTCTCGCCTAAAGGCAAATTAAGCAAATAGCCACTTTCATAAGCGAGTGTGATATTTTCTGGGTCGTCATAACTCCAGGGAATGTGCGCATTCACATGACTAAAAGCGAATTTATTGTTTTTATCCTGAATATTTGCATCTTTTAAGTTCAGCTCAAAACTGGTGGGTTGTAAATTTTTTACCTCAAACCGCCAATTGGCTTTGCCCGATACTTCTAAGTTACCAAAAGCAGATTTCTCTAAGGCGGGTTTTAAAATTACTGAATAAAGCCCTGAAAAATCAACATCTTGAGCACTCACTTTTACATCTTCTAGTGTTTTGGTTTGTGTGTTGATTTGCGCACTTGCCGTCATTTTGCCCACTTCGTTTACCAGCAAACTGGCATTTTCAATAAATAGCTGTGGTTGTTTGAACGTGCCGTTAATCTCAAACGTGTTACCCGCTTTGCCAAAATAATATGGCTGCCAAAATACCTCACCTTGCGTCCAGCTTATCAGGCCGTTCCAGTGCCAAAGATCGTTGGATTTTTTTGCTGCAAGCTTGACATTGCCTACAAGTCGTTCGCCAGCATGTAAGCCAGCTTCATCCGTAAAACTAGCACCGTTAAACACAATATCGGCAGAGAAATCATTGGGGAAGCTGACAAAATGGATAGAAAAAGGCGCGTTGATTGGCTTAGAGCTAAGGTTGCCATTCAGGCAATCAATAATACCAAGTTGGTCGTTCTTGAACTTTCCACAGGCTAAACTGAAAGGCGTAAACGATTTCTCGTTGGTGGGTTTTACCTCACCGAATAATTTCAAGGTCGGGTCTGATCCTATTAAATCTACCTGAAATTTTGCGTTTTTAAGCTGCCCAGCAGGGGCATCAATAGTGTCGACCGCAATGTAGATGCTGGAAACCGCATGCGCAGATTGGCAAAAACAGAGTACAAGTAACGCAAAAAAGCGCCAAAATCGCATCTTAGGCTGGGAAAACCCCAGTAGATAAATAGCGGTCACCACGGTCACAAACAATAGAAACGATGATCGCGTTTTCCACTTTCTTTGAAAGTTGCAAGGCCGCAAAAAGTGAGCCTCCACTTGAAATCCCCGCAAAAATACCTTCTTCTGCTGCTAGCTTGCGCGTGGTATTTTCTGCGCTTTTTTGACTGACATAAACCAACTCATCAACGCGCTTAGCCTCGTATATTTTTGGTAAATACTCTTGAGGCCATTTGCGAATACCAGGAATTTGCGCGCCTTCTTCTGGCTGAACACCAATAATTTTTATATTTGGATTTTGCTCTTTTAGGTAGCGTGAAACGCCCATAATCGTACCCGTCGTACCCATGCTTGAAACAAAATGCGTGACTTTGCCCTGCGTATCGCGCCAAATTTCAGGCCCAGTGCCTTCGTAATGCGCTTGCGGATTATCCAAATTGCCAAACTGGTCGAGCACAGTGCCTTCGCCTTCTGCTTGCAACTTAAGGGCGACATCGCGCGCGAGTTCCATGCTACCATCTTTGGGCGTTAGCAACAGCTCCGCCCCATAAGCTTTCATGCTTTGGCGCCGCTCGACACTTTGATTTTCGGGCATCACTAAAACCATTTTGTAACCACGCATGGCCGCCACCATAGCTAGTGCAATACCAGTGTTTCCGCTTGTGGCTTCAATGAGCGTATCGCCTGGTTTGATGTCGCCGCGCGCCTCAGCACGCGCTATCATGCTGTGCGCTGGTCTATCTTTTACTGAACCTGCAGGATTATTGCCCTCAAGCTTAAGTAAAATCGTGTTCGAAGTGTCGCCTTGCATGCGTTGCAACGCGACCAACGGCGTGTTGCCAATAAAATCGGCTATCGTCTTATTTTTTTGTGTTTTCATTAATAATTAATTGAGTTTTTTGTATTTATTTTAAATAATAAAATCGCGTAAGCCGCAAACGAAACAAAAGCAATAAGCCCAAGCTGCGGCAATGTTAGGCCAAGAAATGTCCAGTCAATTGTCGCGCAATCACCTGTGCCTTTAAATACCAGCATAAACGCTTTTTTCAGTGGAAAATTCTCGAACATATAATCAAAACCTACACCGCAATCTGCAATAATCTCACCCTGGTGCGCCTGCAAATACCAGTGGCGAATTGCCCAGCCAGCACCAACCAAAGCAGCAATCACTTGGGAAAGCATGAGCAACTTTCCTGGAATGCTTGCAGGTTTTATAAAAGCCGCAAGCAAAAACAATACACCTACACACATAAAGCAGATGCGCTGCGTAATACAAAGCGGGCAAGGCTCGAGTTTATATACTGTTTGAATGACCAAAGCCAATGCAACCAAACCAAAGCTGGCTACAAAGCCTAATAAATAGCCAGTTTTACCTTTAAAAAAATCGTATGACAGTTGTTTCATTATTTATCCTTATTCCGTTAAGTCAAATTGTAATAGATAATAGACAGTGTGGCTGAATCTGACATCTCTCCTTTGCAAAAAATCCTGACTGTAACCGAATTAAATCGGCTTGCACGGGAAGTGCTGGAAATGAGTTTCCCGCTTTTTTGGGTTTCGGGCGAAGTTTCTAACTTTACTCGGGCCGCAAGTGGACATTGGTATTTCTCATTAAAAGACGGCAGCGCGCAAGTGCGTTGTGTAATGTTTAAAGGTCGCAACAGTTACGTGGATTTTATGCCCCGCGAGGGTGATAAAATTGAAGTACGCGCAACCGTCACACTGTATGAAGCGCGCGGAGAGTTTCAACTTACAGTTGAATTCATTCAAAAAGCGGGTTTGGGCGCATTGTTTGAGGCCTTTGAAAAGCTGAAATCAACACTTGCCGCCGAAGGATTATTTGATGCTAAGCATAAGCAAGCGATTCCAACATATGCTTGTACGATTGGCATCGTGACCTCGCCTGACGCAGCGGCTCTGCACGATGTTTTAACCACGCTAAAGCGACGTAACCCGAATATAGGCGTGATTATTTACCCAACCCCAGTCCAAGGCAAAGGCGCGGCAGAAACCATTGCCAGAGCCATCAACACAGCTAACGCCCGCCAAGAAGTCGATACGCTAATTATTTGTCGTGGCGGTGGTAGCATGCAAGATTTATGGCAGTTTAACGAGGAAATCGTAGCACGTGCCCTATTTAATTGTGTCATTCCAACAATCTCTGGCGTTGGTCATGAAACCGATTTTACGATTGCCGACTTTGTAGCTGATGCGCGCGCCGCAACACCCACCGCGGCTGCAGAGCTTGCCAGTACCCAGTTAATAGAGATGCGGCAACAAGTGGCTCAATTATGGCACAGGCTAGAGAAGCGCATGGATATTAGCTTGAAGGGCAATGCCCAAAAGCTAGATTATTTGGGAAAGCGCTTAATTTCGCCTTTACAACAGCTGCAAAATCAGCACACTCAACTCAAGCAGCTGCAAAATCGGTTGGCTTTTGCCATGCAACAACAGCTAAAAAAACAACATCAAACCTTTTTGCGACTTAAAACCAGTATCAATCAGCTAAGTCCACAGGCAGTATTGGCGCGGGGATATGCCTTCGTCACGCAAAACGAGCGCACTATCACAGATAGCAAACAGCTGGAAATCGGTCAAGAAGTGAGCATCCACCTTAATATTGGTGAAGCAAATGCAAAAATTACAAATAAACGCTAACGGGCTATTGGTTTGTACGCGTAATTGTTTAATAATGTGCAATTACGTTAATGCACTAACGCATGGACAATCATCTTTCTGAAAAACCTCGTTTACCAGCTCTCGCACTAGCCGCGCTAGGCGTTGTGTTTGGCGACATCGGCACTAGTCCGCTTTATACAATGAAAGAAGTATTTGCGGCCAGTCATCACCCGGTTCCACTCACCCACGATAACGTGTTTGGTATTTTGTCCCTGATTGTATGGGGCTTAATCATGATTGTGACTATCAAATATGTCGCTTTTATTATGAGGGCCGACAACCGTGGTGAAGGTGGCATTATGGCTTTACTCGCATTGGCCAGTCGTAACACACAAGATAATCCACATAAACAAAAAATTATTATGACGCTAGGTATTTTGGGTGCGTGCATGTTTTATGCCGATGGCATGATTACGCCTGCAGTCTCCGTTTTGGGTGCGGTGGAAGGCTTGGAAGTGGCTGCCAGCGGACTTCACCATTATATTTTACCGATTTCCTTATTGGTCATTTTCGGCTTATTCTGGGCACAAAGCAAAGGCACGGCCGTAGTCGGCGCATTTTTTGGGCCTATCATGTTTGTTTGGTTTAGCGTGTTGGCTATTTTAGGCTTTATTAATATCGGCCTAGAGCCAAAAGTGATTCGGTCGCTTAACCCTTGGTATGGTTTTCACTTTTTTATGGAAAACCGCTGGTGGGCATTCGTGGCGCTTGGCTCAGTAGTGCTAGCATTTACTGGCGCTGAGGCGCTATACGCCGACATGGGACATTTTGGCCGCAAACCTATTCGCTTAGCTTGGTTTATTTTTGTGTTGCCCGCTTTAATCATCAATTATTTTGGACAGGGCGCACTGCTTCTTAGCAATCCGAAAGCCATGGAAAACCCATTCTATTTGATGGCGCCTTCTTGGGCGCTTTTTCCACTGATTATTTTGGCGACAATCGCTGCTGTAATTGCCTCGCAGGCTGTTATTTCAGGCGCATTCTCTGTCTCACGCCAAGCTTTGCAGCTTGGCTACTTGCCACGTATGCACATTGAGCACACTTCAGAAAGCACACAGGGACAAGTTTATATGCCGCGTGTCAACTGGGGCTTGATGGCGGGCGTGATGATTTTAGTGATTGGCTTTGGCAGCTCGGGTAAACTAGCGGCGGCCTATGGTATTGCAGTGACGGGTGATATGGTCATCACCACATTACTGGCCTCTATCGTTTTCCGCGAAATTTGGGGATGGGGATGGCTACGAACCGGTGCGCTGGCGGCACTGTTTCTAGTAGTAGATTTATCTCTATTTGGCGCTAATGTGCTTAAAATTCCTGATGGCGGCTGGGTGCCCCTCTTAATCGGCATCGTCATTTTTACGCTCATGCTCACTTGGAAAACAGGCCGGGGTTTGCTTTATAGCCGTTTAAAAATGGATGCGATGGCTTTAGACCCATTTATTGAAGCCATTGGCGCGCATTCGCCAGTGCGCGTGCCTGGCACTGCGCTATTTATGACCCCCAATCCTGAAGGTGTGCCACACGCCATGTTGCACAATCTCAAACACAACAAAGTACTTCACGAAAAAATCGTGATTCTCACCGTGCGTTTTTTGGATTACCCGCATAGCACGCAAGAAGAGCGCGTTGTTGTTGAAAATCTCCCCTATGGTTTTAACCGCGTTACCATCAATTATGGCTTTAAAGATGAGCCAGATTTACCTCGCGATTTATTGCTGTGCAAAGATGAAGGCTTGGATCTAGACCCAATGGACACTTCGTTCTTTATCGGCAAAGAGATTCTTAAAGCAAGCGGCGACCTTGGTATGGCTTATTGGCGCAAAAAAATCTTTATTGGCTTGTTTCGCAGCGCAGAAACCATTACCAACCAGTTTAAGTTGCCGCCAAATCGTGTGGTAGAGCTGGGTGCCCAAGTGAGATTTTAATCATATTGAAATCAACCATTATTAAAATCGTGCGTTAAGCAATATGCTTTTAGTATAAATAGGGATAAGTGATGAAAAAAATCTTAGCTGTTATCGTTGCAAGTATAGTCTTGGCGGGCTGTGCCACCACTACAAAAGACAGTGTTTCTGGCGTTAGCCGCTCACAATTTATGTTGCTTCCGGCATCGCAAATCACCAGCATGTCTGCGCAAGCATATCAACAAACGCTTAAAGAAGCGACTGGTAAAAACACACTAAACGTAGATAAAGTACAGCTAGAACGGGTGCGTACCATTTCAAACCGTTTAATTGGACAAGTGGGTGTTTTTAGACCAGACGCAACCAAATGGGCATGGGAAGTCAATGTAGAAAAGAACGATCAATTGAACGCATATTGCATGCCTGGCGGCAAAATCATGGTACTTTCTGGCATGATGGATAAGTTACACGCCACTGACGACGAGCTTGCCGCGGTGATTGGTCACGAGATTTCACACGCATTGCGTGAGCATGGTCGTGAACGCATGTCGCAAGCCTATGTTCAACAGTTTGGTTTACAAGCACTAGCAGCTTTTGTGACAAAAGGCGCTGCAGGCGGCGCAATTAATCAAGCTGCAGGCATGGGCTCACAACTATTTTTTGCGTTACCCAACGGTCGTGAACAAGAACGAGAAGCTGATAAAATGGGCTTAGAATTAGCTGCGCGCGCTGGTTACAACCCAGATGCCGCAGTGACTTTATGGCAAAAAATGGAGGCCCTCAATAAAGGTGCGCCACCAGAGTTTTTAAGTACCCACCCAGCGAGCGCAAATCGCATTAAAGATTTACAAGCACTTGCACCAAAAGTGCGCCCACTATACGAGGCTGCAAAAGCCAAACAATCATAATGAACATGCCGTATTTAAAAGCACGCTTTGCGGCGTGCTTTTTTATTGGGCTATCGCCCTGTTTAGGTTAAAATAGCGCTTCTGTTTATTTAACCCATTTGAGAGCATTATGGATTCACGTCAAAGTATTATAGAAGCCGCATTTGAAGACCGCGCCAATATTAACCCAGCCAACGCAAGTGCTGAAATTAAAACCACCGTTGCCGGCGTGCTAGGTGATTTAGACAGCGGCACACTGCGCGTTGCGACCCGTATTGGCGATACTCAACAATGGGAAACACATCAATGGCTTAAAAAAGCCGTTTTGTTGTCATTCCGTTTGCAAGACAACGTATTGATGGATGATGGTGTGACTAAGTACTTTGACAAAGTGCCACCTAAATTTGCAGACTACACAGAAGAAGACTTTAAGGCTGGCGGCTTTCGTGTTGTGCCTAATGCGATTGTTCGTCGTGGCTCATTTATCGCAAAGAATACCGTACTCATGCCTAGCTACGTGAATATTGGCGCTTATGTTGGCGAAGGCTCCATGGTTGACACGTGGGCAACCGTGGGCTCTTGTGCGCAAATCGGTAAAAACGTGCATTTAAGCGGCGGCGTTGGCATTGGCGGCGTGTTAGAGCCAGTGCAAGCTGGCCCAACCATTATTGGTGACAATTGCTTTGTAGGTGCCCGCTCTGAAGTGGTTGAAGGCGTAGTAGTAGAGGATAACTGCGTGATTTCCATGGGTGTTTATATTGGTCAAAGCACCAAAATTTATGATCGCGAAACTGGCGAAGTATTCTATGGTCGTATTCCAACTGGCTCAGTGGTTGTTTCAGGCAACCTACCAAGCAAAGATGGTGCGTACAGCTTATATTGCGCAGTAATTGTAAAAAAGGTTGATGCCAAAACACTTGGTAAAGTTGGTATTAACGAACTTTTACGAGGCATTTAACCGACTAAAAATTTAATTGTAGCTTTTCTGAACTAAATCTTAATTTCTCCCAACTTTTACTATTTTAAGGTGTCGATATCTCGACACCTTCCTGCGATAATCGCCAATTTAAGGCGCAACTATTATTCAAAGTCACATCCAAAAATATTATTAATTGAATATTTTCAATAAGTTAGCGCTTAATTCTTTATTTTTTCATTATGGTATGCATCTTGCGAGCTCAATGACAACGGATCATTGAAGTGAGCTTAAACAAGATGAATATTCACTATGACATAACATTACTATTGTTATCAGTGCTTGCAAGCTGTGTTGCAACACTGATTGTGTTCGAACTCATCGAGCGTCTGTACGTTTCATCTGCATCTATGAAAAAGACGTTACTTCCCATTTTTACGTTGATTATAGGCTCAAGCATTTGGGCCAACCACATCCTACTTTCTTTTGCCTTTAAGTTGGATTTGGGGGAAGCAAGAAATGTATATCCCAGCATGTCATTTTTAGCATGGTCTTTTGCCTGCCTTACTGCTTTCCTGGTACTTAATGCCTGCAGTAGGCGTGTGCCAACCATTTTTAACATTGCTTCCACTGGAGTAATGGCTGGCGCGAGCACGCTTGCGATGTATTACTTTGACAGTGCATCTATCCATGGCTTTAAAACGCTGCCATCACCTGACCCATTTTTGACATTTGTTAGCCTAATCACGACGATGATAATAATCAGTGGCTTGACGTTTGCACTTTCTCGTCAAAAATCCTATTGGGGTGTTAATCCTATTACCGCCAAAATCTCGGCTTCGTTAGTAGTAACATTATGTTTAATAGGCATTCATGCGGCATTTGATCAAGCATTTGCGCATGGCGAAATAGTGACGAGCTCATCTATTACTACCGAATTTATGGGAATCATAATTAGCCTCGTCTTGCTTACTCTCATTTTAATGTCATTTATATTTATATTGTTTTTTGAGAAACATGGTAAACAATTATTCAAATTCAGCCTCCTCAGTCCAAAAATGAACAATTCTGTAAAAAGTCATAGTTTTTTAGATAGTTTGACTAAATTACCCAACCGTTTAGCATTTCAAGAACACCTTGAAAGGGCGGCAAAACGCAGCGATCGCGCTGGCAACACTTTTGCTCTTGCGTATATTGATTTAGACCATTTCAAGCCAATTAATGATCAATACGGCCACCAAGTGGGTGATATTGTGTTAACCAGAGTAGCAGAAAGACTTAATAATGCAATGCGCAGTTGCGATTTTGTTGCGCGAATAGGCGGAGATGAATTCGTTGCTATCTTCGAGCAAATTAAATCGAATGAGGATTTGAATCCAATTCTTGAGCGAGCGCTCAACTCTATCAAAGAGCCATTTATTGTAAACGATATTCTAATAGAGATTTCATGCTCTATCGGCATAGCCTTTTATCCTAAAGACGGTGACTTGGAAAAACTTATCGTTAGTGCTGACGCTGCCATGTACAAAGCAAAAGAAGGTGGGAAAAATCAATATAAGTTTTACGATACAAACATTGAACTCGCTTCAGACCAAATGCTTGAAATGCAACGAGATTTAAAAACTGCCATTGAGAAAAATCAGTTTAACTTAGCCTATTTGGCGAAGATTGATTGCAAAACACAAATGCCTGTTGGTGCAGAAGCACTTATTCGCTGGAATCATCCCACTAAAGGCAATATTCCACCAAAGGTTTTTTTACCAGTTGCGGAACGTTTTGGCTTAATCAATCAGATCAATGACTGGGTGGTTGAGGAATGCTGCCGAACCATATTCCATGCCAAAGAGTTTGGGATTGACCTGAATTTGTCTATCAACTTAAATAGCCAACAGTTCCGTAATCCTAATTTGGTAGAAGACATTACTAAACTGCTAGATTTTTACGAGGTAGATGCGCACAATTTAACGGTTGAAATCAATGAAACTATCGCAGTCAAAAACCAAGCGCAATTCAAACTGTTGCTCTCCAAGTTTAAAGCTGTCGGCATACGCGTTGCATTGGATGATTTTGGCTTATACCCAATCAGTTTGTCTTATTTACAAAATTTAAACGTGAACGAACTTAAACTCGACCGCGTTTTTGTATCAGAAATTAGCCAAAATGCCAACTCCAGAGCTTTGGCGGATGCGGTGATTCAATTAGCCCACGCACTCAAGCTGAATGTGGTGGCTGAGGGGGTTGAGAACGAAAGTCAACACGACACATTAATAGAATTAGGTTGCGACCACATGCAAGGATTTTTATTCTCCAAACCCGTACCCATGGAGAAACTCTTTAATCTTTACACACAACTTCAATTCAACTTTGAATCCACTAACAAATTGTTAGCATAAGACAGTCAAACTTGTGCTTACATTCTGACTAACTGTTAAAATGGTGTTTACACTTATGGGTAAATACCATGAAACTTTTCGGAATTCCTAACTGCAACACCGTCAAAAAAGCCCGCGATTGGCTAGATGCTAATGGCGTGTCCTATGAGTTTCACGACTATAAAAAACAGGGTATTGACGAAGCAACCCTTAACTGTTGGCTTTCACAACAGCCTTGGGAAAAGCTAATTAATCGTGCTGGCATGACGTGGCGCAATTTAAGCGACGCTGAAAAGACTGCAGTTAAAGACAATTCATCAGCAACAGCCCTTATGCAAAGCAAAACTTCCGTTATCAAACGTCCAATATTGGTTAAAGAGGACAAAATATTGGACTTAGGCTTTGATGAGCCCGCTTATAGAAAGCTTTTTGAAAAATGACCATTAAAACTCAAACAGCCACTTTAGACTTAGCTATTGATTTACTGCGTCGTCAATCCAATACACCACTCGATGCAGGTTGCCAAGAGTTATTAATTAGTCGGTTAGTGCCACTCGGCTTTAAAATTGAGCGTATGCGTTTTGGCGATGTGGATAACCTCTATGCGCGCCGTGGCACGACTAGCCCCTTATTGGCATTTGCTGGCCATACTGATGTTGTGCCCACTGGGCCGCTGGATAAATGGCATACCCCGCCTTTTGAGCCTACAATCAAAGATGGTATGTTATATGCGCGCAGTGCGGCTGATATGAAAACTTCAATTGCCGCTTTCATCACCAGCATTGAAGAGTTTTTAGCTGAAAATCCCAACCACACTGGCTCAATTGCACTGTTAATTACGTCAGATGAAGAAGGCGTTGCGGTAGATGGTACCGTTAAAGTAGTGGAGGCATTAAAAGCTCGTGGCGAGCATTTTGATTATTGTATTGTGGGTGAACCTACCAGCAATAAGGTTGTGGGCGATATGATTAAAAACGGTCGTCGAGGCTCGCTCTCTGGGAGCCTAACGGTTAAAGGTTTGCAAGGCCATATTGCTTATCCACATTTAGTTAAAAATCCTATTCATATGGTCGCACCCGCCATTAAAAACATGGTTGAAACCGAGTGGGATAGGGGTAACGAATACTTCCCGCCCACTTCTTGGCAAATCAGTAACATGAATGGCGGAACAGGCGCCACCAATGTGGTGCCTGGCGAAGTGGACATTTTATTCAATTTTAGATTTTGCCCTGAACTCAATGGCGCAGGAAGTACTGAAGCCAATCTAAAATCGCGTGTTTACGCAATTTTAGATGCGCACAAGCTTGATTACGACTTGGTGTGGGAGTACTCCCCGCCATACATTACACCGCGCGGTAACTTAGTCGAAGCCATCGCAGAGGCTATACAGGAAAGTTATGGTGTAATGCCCGAACTATCCACCACAGGCGGCACATCCGATGGGCGTTTTATTGCGGATATCTGCAAACAAGTCATTGAGTTTGGCCCACTTAACGCCACCATTCACAAACTCAACGAGTGCGTGGCTGTCGCAGACATTGAACCACTTAAAGAAACCTATAAACTTACCATGCAAAAGTTGCTTAAATAATGCAACAACTCTACACAATAAGAGACTGGTTACGTTATAGCGTTAGTCAGTTTGAAGCATCGGATATCTTTTATGGGCATGGCACTGATAACAGCTATGATGAAGCAGTATGGCTCATCATGACCGCCCTTCATTTGCCCATGGACACACTCAACAATTTTTTAGATGCGCGCCTCACAGAGATTGAGCGCGACCACCTAGCCAACCTACTAGAAAGGCGCGTTAGGAAGCACACCCCTACTGCCTATTTGGTCAACAAGGCATGGTTGCAAGGCTATGAGTTTTATGTGGACGAACGGGTCATTGTGCCGCGTTCGTTTATTGCTGAGCTGCTAGTGAGCGAAGCCCTAACTCCTTGGATAGAACACCCAGAATTAGTGCAATCTGCGGCAGATATTTGTACAGGTAGTGGCTGCTTGGGCGTGTTGTTGGCGGATGCATTTCCCGATGCAGGGGTTGACGTCGTGGATATTTCTGCTGATGCTATCGAAGTTTGCCATATCAACATTGCTAAATATGGCCTTGAAGAACGTATAAGTGCCATTCAATCAGATATGTTCACAGGGCTAAAAGACAAAACCTACGACCTAATCATCAGCAACCCACCCTATGTCGACGCACCAAGCATGGCGTTATTACCCAAAGAATATCAAAATGAACCGCAATTAGCGCTTGGTAGTGGCACAGATGGTTTAGACCATACACATACTTTAATACGAGAAGCGCCAAAGTATCTAAACGAGGGTGGAGTTTTGGTGGTAGAGATTGGTCACAATCGTGACGCTTTGTTAGACGCTTACCCCAACTTATCGTTTACTTGGCTTGAAACAATTTCAGGTAACCAGTTTGTGTTTTTACTGACAAAAGAACAATTAGAGTCTTGCTAATAATTAATAAAAGTTAAGTCAACAATCAGCATCTTCAGGCTCAGTCTTCCAGAAAAAAATGCACTAGTTTTATTTATCCAAAAATTCCTGCTCTGGCATATTAATTGCTGATATTACTATATGCAGCACTTTTTTCTAAATAACATTATAAAAATCAATATTTTATAATGTTATTAAGTTGAATAAGTGTCGGAAAAATAGCGATATGTAGATTTATTGACAATGTAAAGGAAAAAAATGGAACAGCATCTACCTGCAAAATTGGAAAACTTTAAACCTTTGTTCCAAAAACACGTCTATGAGGCCATGGAATTTGACAAACTTTTGCTCGAGGCTTACTACCAGAATAATCAGAAAACCGCAGTGAATACGCAGCAGTTTAAGAACTAACCACGCCCACGATTGCGGTCACTCTTGTTTTGCATGGCCGGTGCATCACCACGCACACGGCGGTTTACATTTGATTTTCTTTGCGATTTAGGTTTTGTTTCACCAACTTTGCCCCTGCCTTGTGAGCCAATATCCGCGCGGGCTCCAGAGGTATCTCTTTCACGTGGTGCGCGATTTAACACGCTACCACGTTGTTTACGCACTTTCGCTGTGAACACACTCGTTACTTTATCCTTTTCACGATGACTCAACTGTTTAAGCGGCGCGCTTGGTACAGGCAATTCTGCCCACTCAAGCAATTTCACCACTTCTTTTTGTTCCAGTTTTAACATCAAGCCACGTTTGACTCTAGGGGGTAATGCAATTGGCCCAAAGCGCACGCGCATGAGACGGCTTACTGGTAATTGAAATGCTTCAAACAAGCGCCGTACTTCGCGATTGCGCCCTTCCTTAATCACTACCTGATACCACTTGTTTGCACCTTCACCACCATTACTATAGATGCTCTCAAATTTTGCCACGCCATCTTCCAGCTCTATGCCTTGCGTGAGTTGCAACATCTGACCTTCGGTCAATTCACCCAAAATACGCACCGCATATTCGCGCTCTACCTCGTAGCGCGGGTGCATCAATCGGTTGGCCAGTTCACCTGAAGTCGTAAAAATCAACAAACCACTTGTGTTCATATCCAAACGCCCAATCGCAATCCACTTGCCTTGCTTGATGCGTGGCAGTTTATCGAACACACTTGCACGTCCTTCTGGATCATCTGCACTCACAATTTCACCTTCTGGCTTGTGATAAAGGAGTACTTGAGGTAACTCTGGCGCAAATGGTAACTGCACCAAGCGGCCATCCACGCGCACTTGATCGCTCTCAATCACGGCCGCACCCACCGTTGCCAAGTGTCCGTTCACACTAACGCGACCATCTTCGATGAGTTTTTCCATATCACGGCGCGAACCCATGCCTGCCAATGCAAGCAATTTGTGCAAGCGCTGCGAAGCAGTTTGACTAGTCTCGCCAGCAGCCGCATCAATATTGGCTTCTGGGGCATATCTTTTGGGAGCTTGATGAGGAGATTTGTGTGGACGTGCCATGATGAGCGCTTAGACTAAAACGCTATTTTACCGCAGTTGTGACATAAACCTTTAAGAATCGAGCGGAATTTCACTTTGAGCGAAATCATCCATCGGTGGTAGCTCAGCTAGCGAGCGCAAGTTTAGGTCATCCAAAAAATGCTTAGTCGTTGCATATAGTGATGGCCTACCAGGCACTTCGCGTTGCCCAACCACATCAATCCAATCACGCTCTTGTAGTTGGCGCATTACATTTGGATTCACTGCCACACCCCGTATTTGCTCAATATCACCGCGTGTCACAGGTTGGCGATAGGCAATAATTGCCAAAGTTTCCATTACTGCACGTGAGTATTTTGCTTGGCGTTCAGGGCTAAGGCGCATAATAAATTCGCTATATGTTTTCTTGGCTTGAAAGCGGTAGCCCGACGCCACTTGTACTAGCTCTAGCGTTTTTTCTGCCCAGTCTGTTTTTAATTCGTCCAGCAACATGCGCAAAGTCGTGCGTTCCATGCGACCAGCGAACAATTTAAGCAGCTCGTCTAAACTCAAAGGCTGACCCGCTGTAAGTAGCGCGGCCTCTAAAATCTGCTTCATCTCATCAATATTTCCAGGTTCAGACATTCTACTTAACTCACATTTGCTTGTAGATAAATCGGCGAAAACGCCTGACTTTGTGTGATACGAATCAAACCTTCTTTTGCCAGCTCCAGAATCGCTAAAAAATTCACCACTAGCTTGGCGACTCCTTCTGTCGTCATATCAAATAATTGCGAAAATTCCGTCATACCATCGGTTTTCAATCGTCGCAGAATCTGGCTCATATGTTCACGTACTGAAAGCTCCTCGCGCCCGATTTTGTGATGTGAATTGAGTTTTGCGCGCTTCAGCACATTGCGCCAGGCTTCTACCAGCTCATCCACACTCACTTCCGGCGGTTTTATTTCCGAAATATGCTGATAATACGCAGCCGCAACCGTAATATCCACGCCCACTTGCGGCATTGCATCCAAACGTGCTGCAGCGAGTTTAATCGCCTCGTACTCCATCAAACGCCTCACCAATTCAGCGCGCGGATCATCTTCCTCAGCCACTTCAGTAGGTTTTGGCAACAACATGCGCGATTTAATCTCAATCAACATCGCCGACATTAGCAAATAATCCGCCGCGAGTTCCAACTTAATTACCTTCATTTTCTCTACATACACCATATATTGTGCAGTCAATTGCGCCATAGGAATATCGAGAATATCTAAATTGTGTTTGCGGATGAGGTAAAGCAATAAATCGAGTGGGCCTTCAAAGGTTTCTAAAAACACCTCTAATGCATCTGGTGGAATATATAAATCCTGCGGCAACTCGCTCAGCGTTTCGCCATTAATCTTAATTTCCGAATTAAGCTGTAATTGCATTAATGCCCTATTGATTTCGAAAACACGTTAATGACAACTACCCCTGCAACAATGAG
>JBJXDT010000128.1:0-18770 GCA_046153505.1 Methylophilaceae bacterium
TAGCGAATAACCTAGAAATTATCGATGGAAAACTTACTGGCAACGTGCTGGGCGATATTGTGGATGCGCAACGTAAAGCCGATGAACTGGTTAAATTGCGTGATGAACTAGGCTTAAAACAAGAGCAAACTATTGCCATTGGCGATGGTGCAAATGATTTAAAAATGATGGCGGTGGCAGGTGTGGGCGTTGCTTACCACGCCAAGCCAGTGGTGCAACAACAAGCTATGTATGCGTTAAATAATACAGGCCTAGAAGGAGCGATTTACTTACTTCTTGCTTAGTTTTTTGTGTTAAATAATCAAATATATTAATTTTTTCCTTACATCTAGAAATGAATTTTTAAATCATTCTGACCAGGTAAGTGGATGAGGTAGCAATAACAACTAATGCAAGCACTCGAATGTCAATATTAAATCCGAACCAAGGCGTCTCAAAATAGATTATTGGCACAAATGTTGAGTCAAGATTGATTTTATTTACACCCTTTATGCGAGCTGTAACACTTGGATATAAATCCCGTGGGTGATTAGCATTTAAGCCCTGGACTAAAAGGGTTATTGAAAAGCTGTCCTTTGGGTTTAACAGTAAGGGTGATAGAACGAGTGCTTTTGTATCCTGTGCTAAGGTTGGACTCAGGTCACTTGGTGTAATGCTTACTACTTCAGCGGAGAGAATTGTAGCTTCTTTCTTAAATATAACAGTAACAGGTGTTTCAAAATCTTCACTTACTATAGAGATGCCTCCATCATTTACAAATCTAAGAGTCAAAGCAGTTAATTCAGCAACTTCTTGTCCTTTGTATATTATCTGAAAGTCGTTAACCATGTTTTGAGGTTTTTTGGGAAGTATCGGGTATGCGTTACAAATTGTCACTGAAAGAGATTTACGGCGAGCTTGGTATATCAGTGAGGCAACTGAGACAATTAATGCAATTATTGCTACGACAACACCAATAAATTGCCATATCTGACTCTGAAGTATCTCCATTGCTTATCCTAAATATTTTTCTATAACTTGGTTGAGTATCAGTATATTAAATTTAATAAGCTATTAGAAAAATAGTTTAATTATAGTAATGCCAATTCATCCTCGCTAAACCCCGCTTTTTTTCTGGCTTCCATATTAAAGGGTGGACGTAATTTTGGCGCTTTATATTGCGCACAAAGCGCTTCAAACGTTGCAAGGGGGTCCAGCTCACGTTTTGTGCAAAGCCAGTTAAACCAAGTGTTGCCAATGGCGACATGGCCAATTTCGTCACGCAAAATAATATCTAAAATTTCAGCGGCAGCTATATCGCCTGCTTGGGCAAGCTTGTTGCGTAATGGTGGGCTTGCGTCTAGGCCGCGTGCCTCCATGGTGCGCGGCACAAGCGCCATACGTGCTAACACATCGTCTTGCGTGCGTTCTACCATCTCCCACAGGCTGTTGTGCCCACTAAAACTACCGTAGGAATAACCAAGCGTTTTTAAGTGCGTGTTAAGCAGAGTGAAATGGTAGGCCTCTTCTGCCGCTACTTTTAGCCAATCGGCATAATATTTTACGGGCATATTGGCAAAGCGCCAAACTGCATCTAGCGCCAAATTAATGGCATTAAATTCAATATGCGCTAAGGCGTGTATTAGCGCAGCACGGCCTTCGACTGTGCGCATGGAGCGTTTTTCTAAGTCTTTTGGCGGAACCAACCTCGGCGCGGTTGGCTTGCCAGGAATACTCGCATTTATTGCTAATTGAGTTTCTATGTCTAAAATCACTTCGCCCGACAGAAACGCTTTTTGCAAGCCAATCACACCTTCTGCTTTGCGCGTTGGCTCGGTGGCAGTAAGCCAATTTAAGGCACTTTGGCGTAATTCAATTGATTCTAAATAACAGGCCTTATTCATTAAGTTTCTGCATTAAATTTCACTGTAACCATCGTGCCAGAAGCCTTGTGGTTATTGGCTCGCAGTCCATCGCTTATTTCAATTTCTGCATTGTGAGCAAGTACGATTTCTTTCACAATTGCCAACCCCAAACCACAACCTTCACCTTCGTTGTCACGCAGGCGGTGAAAGCGCTCGAACACTTGGCTACGCTCTTCTTGCGGAATGCCGATACCGTTATCGATAACACTTAATTGAATTTTTTCTAGATTGTTATCTGTAATTTTTTCGATAGCGACGGTGATGATGCCTTTTTCTGGCGTGTAGTTGATGGCGTTATCAATTAAGTTGGATAGCATTTCGCGTAGCATCAAATCGTCGCCCAAAACCTTAGCTTGCGGCACTTTGATATCTAAGCCTAAATCGATTTTTTTTGCGCGTGCTTTGCTTACAAAATCACTGGTGACCTTGGTAACAAGCTCGTTTAAGTTGAGTGGATTGAGCCGAGGATCGCGGCCTGCGGCGGGGTCTACCGAGGCCATAGAAAGCAAACGACTTAATAAATGTGAAAGCCGAGATGAGCTGGATAACACGTGCTCCAAAGTGCTATGAATGGCTTTAGGGTCTTTTTCGCGCAGGGCAAGTTCAGCTTGGGTTTGCAAGCCGGCAATAGGGGTGCGCATTTGGTGCGATGCATCGGCAATAAATTGTTGTTGCAGTTTCATGGTGCCGCGCACACGCCCCATCAGGTTGTTCATGGCGTTTAGCAGAGGCTGAATCTCGCGCGGCGCATCTCTGGTATTAAGTTCGCTCAAATCGCGATGTGAGCGCTGATTGATGGCATCTTGCAGGCGCTGCAATGGTAGCAGTCCACGTTTGATGCCAATAAAAATCAGGCTTGCAGCAAGTAGTAAAATTAGCAGCTGTGGAATAATCATTTCTTCAACAATTTCATTCACGATAGCACCGCGCTTACTTACTGTTTCTGCCACCAGCACTAAAATTTCACCATTAACGGCGGCTTTTTGTATTGGCAGCGAGAATGCCACAACACGAATGGCTTGCCCATTGAGGTGCGCATCGTAGTAAACATGCTCATCTGGCTTTGGCAGCTTGCGCGGCAATGGTAGATTGCGCTCACCTAACACCATGTCGCCGTTTGGTGCGGATACCCGATAATAGATAACGTCTTCTTCATCAAATTCAAGCAAATTCTTAGCAACTTGAGGCAAGTTTGCCACTACGCGGTCACCATCAACATCCACTTGGTCTGCAAGCGAAAGTGCCGCCCTGTAAAGCGAGCGGTCGTAAGCCAGATTGGCAAAATATAAGGCGCGGTAATATGAAACAACGGTGCTAATGCCCAGCACAATAGCGAGTGGCAACAAAAGCCAAAGCGTTAATTGGCGTTGAAGCGATTTGGGTGCGTTAGGCATATGCGCTGTCAGTCATCTTTTTGCGCTTCCAACAAATATCCCAAGCCCCGGATGGTGCGGATATGCGCGCCAGAAGGCTCGATTTTTTTGCGCAGGCGGTGGATATAAACTTCAATGGCATTATCACTTATTTCACTATCCCAGTTCACAAGCGCCTCTAATAGCTGCTCTTTATTTACTACTTTGTTTACGCGCGACATCATGACTTCTAGCAAGCTAAATTCGCGCGCGGATAAAGGCAAAGGAATATCAGCATTCGTTGCAATTTTGTCAGCCACATTGAGCTTTAAGTTGGCACAATGCAATGGCAGATTACTACCCAATTGACCGCGCCGAATTAAGGCGCGCACCCTTGCCTCTAGCTCGTCTAGGTCAAATGGTTTGGTTAGGTAATCGTCAGCACCCAAATCCAAGCCCTTAACACGACTTTCAATGGCATCGCGTGCTGTGAGAATGAGTACAGCCACTTTGTTGCCAAGTTGTCGTAGCTTTTTCAGCACTTCCATGCCATCCATTTTTGGCAAGCCTAAATCGAGAATGACTAAATCGTAGACTGATTCTTGCAACATTAAATCTGCCTGAACACCATTGCTAACATGGTCTACGGCGTAGCTTGCTTGGGTAAAGGTACGTACTAAGCCGTTTGCTAAAACGGCATCATCTTCAACAATCAATATGCGCATAATTATTTTTTATCTTAAAAATCATTCTATGTAAGGTTGGTGTAAGTCTCGTTGTTTATATTAGCCAGCGTGGACAGCAATAATTTATGTAACAAGTCCATTTTGACATTAATTTTACAAAGGATTACTAAAGTGAACAAAATTTTATTAGCAATGATTGTAGGTCTTTTTACTGTAAATACCTATGCTGCCGATTTGCCAAAAGCTGACGTAGCTAAAGTTGAACCAGTAAAAGCAGCTGAAGTTGAAAAAGCTGATGCGACTAAAAAAGTTGCTGAACCTGTAAAAAAAGCTAAAAAAGTGAAAAAAGAAAAAGCAGAAGCTGAAAAAACTGTTGCACCTGCAGCTCCAGCAGCGGCTAAGTAATTTTTAAACAATCATATTATTTTATTTAAGGAATTTACCATGAAAAAAATCTCTATCGTTTTAATGACAATCTGTTTCGCGCTTTCAGCTAACGCTTTTGCTGGCACAAAACACCACGCTAAAAAGCATCACGCTAAAAAAGCTGAAATGGCAGCGCCTGCAGCTCCTGCACAAGCGGCTCCAGCAGCACCATCAGCTAAGTAATTAAGCAGTTAAGATCTTTACCTTTAATTATCCCCTCTTAAGGTAAAGAGTAGTAGTAAAAAAGCCACGTGAGAGCGTGGCTTTTTTACGGTTGAAACAAAAAAATTACTTAACTGGTATAAAATCGAGTTCGCCTGCCTTCATGTCAGGCACCATAATAAACTTCTCATCTTTCGTCATTGCAATATCTGCTGCCGATTGGTAGCCTTCTTTTAATAAAGTAACTTCGCCCTTAGTGTTGACGTTATAAACCTTACCACCTTTCCAATCACTCACATAAGTGGTGCCGTTGGATAGTCTAATTAAGCCATCTCCGCCACCAAAACCTTCGGCAATAGCAGTCAACTCGCCTGTTTTTTGGTTTAGGCTATACAGCGTGCCGGAAGCAAAATCCACTTCAATTAAGGTATCGTTGGTATTTAGCGCCACAATTCCGTTAGGCGCTTTAATACGGGCATCTTTTACATCGTTGATGAGTAGGGTCGTTTTGCCATCAGAAGTGATTTTGTAAATCGCACCACCTTTGCCAGTTTTAAACAGGTCGCCACTATCGCTCACGTACAAATTGCCATGCGCGTCAGTTTCCAAGTCATTTAAAAATTGTGGTGGGAAAGCAAATGCGCCTGCGGGTACAAATACACTGGCTTTGCCGTCAGGTGTGATTTTCCATATTCTGGCAATATCGGCCACATATAGGTCTTGCCCAATAATGGCCAGGCCTTTGGGGTCATCTAAACCGCTGGCAAAAACTGATGCCTTACCAGTTGTATCAATGACGGTGATTTGACCATCACCGTTTTTACCAAATTCGTTGATTTCTGAAACAAAAATTCGCCCATCTTTGGTCTGTATTGCGGATTCTGGCGTTTTTAGTCCAGTGACTTTTTGTGGCACATAAGCGATGGGTGCTGCGGTGCTTTGGCAAGCCAGCATTACGGCACTAATTGATATTAAGCTTATGATTTGTAATTTTTTTTTGTACATATTGGTTTACCTTAAGAATTTTAGAATCCCATCGCACGAACTTTTGGCGTGGGTAGTAATGTCACCATGCTACATGGGGTGTCACCAGTTGTCGAAGTATTCACTATAGTTTGTAGTTGGCTGTCCGCTTGCATTTTGCTAACCACTTTATCCATTGCATTCGCATATGCTTTTTTGATGGAGTAATCGGGTGATATATCCAACGAGCCGAATTGCTTGGCTTCGGCAGCATAGCTGTTTACCAATTTTCCTAATCCATTGTAAACGTTTGCAGTGATTTTGCCATAAAACAATTTTGCTTGGCCATTATAGAACATGCGTGGCTGAAGCCAAATCAATACTTTTCCTGACTGATTACCTTCGCACATGCTGACGTTGCTATATAATTTGCCAAGTTTTTCCTTTGCAATTGGTTCGACCGTTGGCCCTTGCGCAAACCAGTATTCCTGCCAAAAATATTGCAGGTGTATCTCGTTGTTGTATTCTAAAGGTTGCATGTATAAAAGCACATTTGGCGTGCTTTCAGCTTTAACATTGGCGCTGACAAAAAAAGTTAGCAACACCATTAAATTCATCATTATTCTTTTCATTTCCCGTTTTCCCCATAAGTAATGCGGTAAATCAGATTAGCTTTGTCATCAGACAAGTATACTGCACCATCCGTTCCTACAACAACATCCACTGGCCGCCCCCATGCCTCGTTATTATTGAGCCAGCCAGTCGCAAAGTCCACCACTTCTGTAGGTTTGTCGCCATTAAATTTCACGCGCACTAGTTTGTAGCCGCTGGGCTGATCGCGGTTCCAAGAGCCATGTAAAGCTACAATTGCATCGTTCTTATAATCATCAGGAAATTTGCTGTTATTGAGAAAAGTAATACCAATCGGCGTGGAATGTGAAGTAAAAGTGATGGCTGGAGGGGTGCTGCTTTTGCAGAAATTTTGTGGACCTGTGAAGTTAGGATCTTCGAATTTGTTACCCCAGCAGTGCGGCCAGCCATAATTATTGCCGGGCTCAATTTTGTTTAAGTGTTCTGGCGGAAGTTCATCATTCACTTTACCATTTTTATTCTCCGAGCGATTATCTGCACCTTCGTTGGTGGTAAACATCGCGCCAGTTTTTGGATGCCAAGCAAAACCTTGCGAGTTGCGCAGCCCGCTTGCCCAAACGGGCGCTAAGTTTGTATGTCTGCCAAGTAGCTGCAATGCGCCTGCTGGCTTGCCTGCTAGCGTGTAGCGCAAAATAGTGGCACGTCTTGCATCATCTTCCATACATACATTACAGCTAGATCCGACGTTTATATAAAGATAATTATCTGCCCCGACTTTGATGCTTTTGAGCGTGTGCCCGCCAGTGGGTAAATTTTGGATAAATGGTTTTGGGGCTTGCCATGCACCATTTTTTTGAGTGATTTTGACGATACCATCTTGATTAGCAACCAACAAATCGTCGCCAACAAACGCTAAGCCATTTGGTGCATTTAAGTTTTCTGCAATAATATTAACTGTCTCAGCAATGCCGTCTTTATTGGTGTCTGGCAGCATAGCTATCTGATTAGATTTAACCATGGTGATATATAAATTGCCATTCTTATCAAACGCCATCATGCGTGGTGCGCTATCCAGCTTGGCAAAAACGCTGATATGAAATCCTGCGGGAAGCTTGAGTTTTGATTCTAATGGTATTGTGATACTTGTAGCCAAGGCGCTACATGATACGAAAATGCATACTAGTATTGAAAATATTTTAGGCTTGTTAAAATGCATTTCAAGCAAAAAATAAATATGAAAAGGTGGTTAAAACGCTTGTAAAACCGTATTTTGGCCTAACTACAAGCGTCTGCCACTTTAGACGAATGTGCTTATTAAAAGCACTGATCTTCACAACCGTCGTCTTTTACGCCAAGCTTAGTTAAAAGTGTCACCATTTCAGGGATGTTTTCATCGCGGAAATAGCGAATTAATGATACGTCACCTTTGAGTTTTTCGTTTACATTTGCCCCGCTTTTTGCCAGCAAATTCATCATTTCTGTGTAGCCACCAAAAGCAGCCAGCATAAAGGCCGTGTGATGAGCATTTGGCTGAATGTAGTCTAATTCCGCACCTTTAGAAATGAGAAATTTAACTACCTCAATCTGGTTTGCATTTGCGGCCATTTGTAGCGGCGACCAGCCAAAAAACTTTGCATTCTCCAAGCCAGGTTCAGCTTTAATAAACTTTTGAACAGACTTAACATCGCCGCCAATTAAGGCGTCTTTAAAGGCCATTTCAGCATCTTCGTCCAAGGCAAATGCGTTAAAAGAAAAGCTCAAAGCTAGCATTATCAAGGCAGTTTTAATCCATTTCATTAATATTTCTCCAAAATTTTTCTAAAATTGTTATGCAATATATTTTCTTGCGTTACGGAACATCCGCATCCAAGGCCCATCTTCAATCCAGTCATCAGGCCGCCATGAGTGCTGTACCGCTCTAAATACCCGTTCAGGATGTGGCATCATAATACTAAAACGTCCATCTGGGGTGGTTAAACCTGTAATTCCTAGTGGTGAACCGTTAGGATTAAACGGGTAAGCTTCGGTAGGCGTTGACTTGTTATCCACAAATCTTAGCGTGACCAATTTTTCATCCAGCACGTTATTGACAGCGTTTGTGCCAGAAAATTCCGTAAACCCCTCACCATGTGCAACGGCAATAGGCATGAAGCTTCCAGCCATGCCATTAAAAAACAGCGAGGGTGACTCTAATATTTCCACCATACTAAAGCGAGCTTCAAATTGCTCAGATTTATTACGCACGAAATGCGGCCAATGGTTGGCATTTGGAATAATACTTTGAAGGTTGCTCATCATTTGACAACCGTTACAAACGCCTAGCGCAAATGAATCTTCGCGGTTAAAGAATGTAGAAAATTCGTCCCGAGCACGCGCGTTGAACAAAATTGATTTTGCCCAACCTTCACCTGCACCGAGAACATCGCCATAGCTAAAGCCGCCGCAAGCGACAAACCCAGAGAATTCTGCAAGAGAGGTGCGACCAGAAATAATGTCGCTCATATGCACGTCATAAGTTGCAAAACCTGCACCGTCAAACGCTGCTGCCATTTCCACATGGCCATTTACGCCTTGTTCGCGCAAAATTGCCATTTTGGGACGCGCTAAATTTAGATATGGCGCGGCAACATTGTCGTTTAAGTCGAAAGTTAAATGGGCATGAATGCCTTTGTCGGCATTATCTAAAATGCGGTCATATTCCTGTTGCGCACTAGCGGGATTATCACGTAGCTTTTGCATATGGTAGGTTGTTTCTGACCAGATGCGGTGCAAGTGCACACGCGTATCGGAAAACACGATTTTTCCTGCATCGGAAAATATTATTTCGTTATTGTTTTGAACAGTGCCAATAATATGTGCCGCGCCGTTAAGTGCAATGTTGAGCTTGGTTAAAATGCTATGCGCTTCCTCTGCATTTACTTGCAAGACTGCGCCCAGTTCCTCGTTATAAAGCGCTTCAATCACATCGCCTTCTAGATTGGTCAAATCAATGTCAACACCGCAATGCCCAGCAAATGCCATTTCGCATAGGGTGACGAAAAGGCCGCCGTCGGAGCGGTCGTGGTAAGCTAGAATTTTGCCTTCAGCATTCAGACTTTGTATGATTTTGAAATACGCTTTAAGCTGACTTGCGTCATCCACATCGGGCGTTTCACTCCCAATTTGACTATACACTTGCGCCAAAGCTGAACCGCCCATGCGGTTTTGGCCGTGACCTAAATCGATTAAAATGAGTTTTGTGTTGCCCTGGTCAATGCGAAGTTGCGGTGTGAGTGTTTTGCGCGCGTCGCTGACGTTTGCAAACGCCGTTACCACTAAGGAAATAGGCGAAGTTACAGCTTTGCTTTCGCCATTCTCATTCCATAGCGTTTTCATGCTCATTGAATCTTTACCAACAGGGATGCTGATGCCCAGTGCTGGACAGAGCTCCATACCAACAGCTTTAACTGTTTCAAACAATGCCGCATCTTCGCCTTTGTGTCCCGCTGGCGCCATCCAGTTGGCAGAAAGCTTCAAATTGCTGATGTCTGCAATGACCGCAGCAGTAATATTAGTAATGGCTTCGCCAATGGCCATGCGACCTGATGCGGGTGCGTTAATCAAGGCCAAAGGTGCTTTTTCGCCAATGGCAAAAGCTTCGCCAGAATTTGTTTGATAGCCTGCCAAAGTAACTGCTACATCGGCTACAGGCACTTGCCATGGACCTACCATTTGGTCGCGCGCGACTAAGCCCGTTACCGAGCGGTCACCTATTGTGATAAGAAAAGTTTTATCTGCCACACCTGGTAAGCGGAGTACACGGCCAGCCGCCTCTTCTAAATCGATGCCACGAGTATCGAATTTATACAAATTCTTTTCTGCGCTACTCACGTTACGTGTCATTTTAGGCGGTTTGCCAAGCAATACGGATAATTCCATATCGACTGGTATATTGCCAAAATGGCTGTCGGCCACGGTTAAATGGCGTTCTTCCGTCGCAACGCCAACAACTGCATATGGGCAGCGCTCACGTTCACACATGGCTTTAAATGCGTCTAAATTTTCTTGAGCAATTGCAAGTACATAGCGCTCTTGCGCTTCATTGCTCCACAGCTCGCGTGGACTCATGCCAGGCTCGTCGTTATGCACGTCGCGCAACTGAAATACGGCGCCGACTTTGGCATCGTTTACAAGCTCTGGAAAGGCATTCGAAATGCCACCAGCACCAACATCGTGGATACTCAGGATTGGATTTTCATCACCCAATTGCCAGCAACGGTCAATCACTTCCTGCGCGCGTCGTTCTAGCTCTGGATTGCCACGCTGCACAGAGTCAAAGTCCAAATTTTCAGTATTGGTGCCGGTGTCCATACTGCTTGCGGCGCCGCCACCCAAACCAATCAACATGGCAGGGCCGCCAAGCTGAATAAGGGCTGCTCCAATGGGAATAGAGTTTTTGTAGGCGTGTTTGGCTGAAATGTTGCCTACACCTCCAGCCAGCATAATCGGCTTGTGATAGCCGCGCATTTCGTCGTGGATTTCTAGCTCGAATGTGCGGAAATAACCTGCAATATTTGGCCGACCAAACTCATTGTTATAAGCCGCACCACCTAGTGGGCCATCTGTCATAATTTGCAAGGGTGAGGCAATGCGCGCAGGCTTGCCATACTGCGTTTCCCATGGTTGTACAAAATTGGGAATATTTAAATTGGACACTGAAAATCCAGTTAAACCTGCTTTTGGTTTGGAGCCAATGCCGGTTGCACCTTCGTCACGAATCTCGCCGCCTGCGCCAGTTGCTGCGCCAGCAAAGGGCGAGATGGCAGTAGGGTGGTTGTGCGTTTCTACCTTCATCAGGTAGTGCATGACCTCTTCGATGTATTGATAAGCGCCGCTTTGTGGATAAAAACGCTTGGTTTTTTGTGCAGCAACTACCGAGGAGTTGTCTGAATACGCAACGACAGTGTGCCTTGGGTTGAGTTTATGTGTGTTGCGAATCATGCCGAAAAGAGAGTAATCTTGAGTCACGCCATCAATCACCCAGTCTGCATTAAAAATTTTATGGCGACAATGTTCTGAGTTGGCTTGGGCAAACATCATTAATTCAACGTCAGTAGGATTACGGCCAATTTTTGTAAAATTCTCTAATAAATATTCGACTTCGTCGTGCGATAGCGCAAGCCCCATTTCATTGTTAGCCGCATCTAGTGCCGCTTTACCGCCTTGCAGAATGTCGATTGTGTTCAAGGATTTGGGTTTGGCGTTGTGATAGAGCTTTTCGGCTTCATTTAGATTGCTAAACACCATTTCTGTCATACGGTCATGAATCAGCGGCTTCAGCACATTTTTTTCGACATCGCTGAGAGGCTCGCCAGTGCTTGTTGTTACGAAAAATGAAATGCCACGCTCAATGCGTTTGATGCTAGCTAAGCCACAGTTGTTTGCGATATCGGTCGCGCGCGAGGCCCATGGTGATATCGTGCCAATACGGGGGATAACGAGCAATAGTTCGCCAGAAGGTCTCTCGCTATTGTATTTTGGGCCATAGCTGAGAATTTGCTGCAACACCTTGTGCTGTGTCGTTGTAAGCGCATCATCGCTAAATACGAAATGGGTAAACTCAGTATAAATGTGACTAATGCTAGGTGCGCTATTTTTTAGAGTATCTAGAATCTTTGATAAGCGAAACGGCGAGAGTGCCGCGCTGCCATGTAGGCTTATAAAATGCGCACTTTGCATGAAAATTTAGCGGTAAATTGTAGTTTGCGGAAAGTTAGATTTTAACAGAAAACCGCCCATCAAACTAATCAATTAGGCACATAAAAAAGCCCCAGCATAAGCTAGGGCTTTTTTATGGGCTATGTAATGCTTAGCTTTTACTCAGGTTCATGCGATTTGCATTTTTGTCTTGCCAAAACCCAACAATCAAAAACGCAAGTGGAACAAGTACTAGGCTATATGTAATCCATGCACCAATTTTGCCTTGCGGCCCCCAAGGTTCGGTGAGGTTATGCCAATATACATTGTCAATGATGCCTAGCTGAGCGATAGCTGTAGATTCAGTGAATTCATGGAAAGCATATATCACCAGTTGAATGGAAAATATCACCATGAATGCTGAGGTGACTCTAAAGAATAAACTTAAATTAATACGGTGTCCATATATGCTCCATGCCCACGCCACTAAGCCAGCAATAGCTAAGCCTATTACACCACCAACGGCTAAACTTTTGCTATCTGTATCTGCTGCCAGAGATGCAATCATAGTTGCAGCCTCCAAACCTTCTCGCCCAATCATCAGCAAAATAAAGGTAAACACAGCGAATTTGGCTCCGCCGCTTGGGTTTTGTACTGCGCGGTCAATCAGGTTGGTGATTTCGCGTTTCATATGCTTGCCCATTTTCATCATATGGGTAGTGCAACTGATTACAAAAATTGCCGCTAATAGCGCCAATGTACCCTCCCAAAACGGGGTGATTGCACCAATTCGAGCCAATATTATGCCCAGTACTGCACAACCAAGCACCGCCACAATGCTGGCTTGGCGAACAGAAGGAATGAGTTTCTCACCACCAGTTTTTGATAGATAGGCAATCGCAATTGCCACAACCAAAAAGGCCTCTAGACCTTCTCTGAATGTAATCATCAATGTTTCAAACATAAAAACCCTTTGGAATAAACAACTTGCATTGAATGCGATCGATTCTTAATTGTAGCAAATAATATATCATATGCAATAACTCATTTGGCCTAAGCCAAGGGGTAGGCAACAAAAAGGGCTTGCCTCAGCAAGCCCTTTTTTGAAGCGTCAGTTATTTTTTATCTGAGGAGCCGGTTACTTCAATTTTTGCTTTGTCCTTCAAACCAAGCATCATTTTTTCAAGTTTACGTTGTTGTAAATTACGCTCTAAGCCATCTTTAACCTTGTCGTAAGGTGGCACTTGCGCAGCACGGCTATCAACAAGTTTAATCACGTGCCAGCCAAACTGGGTTTGTACTGGCGTATCTGTTACTGCATTTTTCTTTAAGCCTACAACTGCATCGCTAAAAGGTTTCACCATGCCTGCTGGTGCGAACCAGCCTAAATCTCCACCTTTATCTTTAGAGCCGGGATCAAGTGATTTTTCTTTGGCAATCTTAGCGAAATCGCCACCTTTGCCAAGTTGGGCAATAATGTCTTTGGCTTCAGCTTCGGTTTTAACCAAAATATGCTTTGCATTATATTCTTTGTCACCCAGCTCTTTTTTGTAGTCTTCATAAGCGGCTTTAGTGTCCGCATCTGTCACTGGATTTTTCTTCATAAAGTCTTGTAAATATGCATTCACAATCACTTTACGATTAGTTAACTCTTGATTTGCCAACACATCAGGATTTTTGTCCATGCCTTGTTTAACAGCTTCTTGGTAGGCTAATTCTGACCCTACCAGCTCATTGATAATCGCGGCACGCATATTCTCGCTTGATTTTTGGCCATGCGCTACAGCGTCTTTGGTGATGTAATCAACCCACGAAGCCTTGATTGCTTTGCCATTTACGGTGGCAACAGCATCTGCTGCGAAAGAGGCTTGGCTAAGTGCCAGTGTAGAAAACGCTGCTATTGAGATTAAAATTTTGTTCATTTTCATGAATAGTCCTTAAAAATATAAAAAAAGCTTGTTACCTGAGATCAGTTGGGGTCGGTTGGCGAAATTGCAACAATGCTTATAGCATGAATTTGTTGCGGAATTAAGTCACTAAGTGCTTGATAAATTAAACGATGTCGAATTATCTGCGATTTTTGCGAAAAATGCGAGCTTACCATCTTTAAGGTAAAATGCCCACCCCCGCTACTTCCTTTGTGGCCGACATGCGCAGCACTATCGTCCTGTATTTCAAGGCTAATCGGCTCTAGACCTGCAAGTCGGTTGCGAATGAGGTTTTCTAAATTCATTTGGTTAAATTTATAAAGCTTTAAGCAGAGCTGTTAGGGTAGTGTTTTACGAAAAGGTTTCACTATAACGTTTGCATAGACACCGGCGCTGACAAAGGGATCGGCATCAGCCCATGTTTTTGCGGCTTCTAGATTTTCAAACTCTGCAACAATTAAGCTACCGGAAAATCCTGCAGGGCCTGGGTCAAGACTATCAATCGCAGGAAAAGGGCCTGCAAGAAGTAATCTGCCCAGCGCTTGCAACTCAGTTAAGCGCGTTAAGTGTGCGGGCCTAGCATTTATGCGCTTTTCCAAGCTATCTGCAACATCTTCAGCATAAATTGTATACCACATGTTTATTGCTCGCTTTTCTCTTCAGTAGGCTCAATAAAATACTTTCTAAGAGCAAGTGCCTGTAACACCATAAACAGAAACAGAAGACTGGTAACCCCAAATAGCTTGAAATTTACCCAGGCTTCTAAACTGTAGTGGTGCGCCACATAAAGGTTTAAAAAGCCAATCGCTATTAAAAAAGCGACCCAGATTAAATTCAAACTATTCCAAATATTTTTTGGTGGATTGAACATTTTCCCCATCATTTGTTGAATGAAATTCTTTTTGAAAAACAGATTTGAAATCAATAAAACGAATGCTGCCAACCAATACAGCACCGTTGGTTTCCACATAATATATGTTTGATCGTGCAACAACAGCGTAATGCCACCTAGCACGCTTATAATGGCGCCATTGGCAAGCAGCATATTGTCGACTTTGCCATGCTTAATTTTGCTATAAATTATCAGCACCAATGTAGTAGCAATAGCTATTGCTGTTGCGACAAAAATACCGAACACTTTAAAGCCGATAAAAAATAAAATAACTGGAATTAAATCAAAAAAAACTTTCATTTGTGTCTATTTTGTCCTCGGTTATTCGCTTTATCACTGGCTGAAGGTAGATTTTGCTAAAATACGACTTTAGTCATTAGAGACAAAACTTTGCCTGCCATTGATTTACACTGCCATTCTACCATTTCTGATGGATTATTTGCGCCGCAAGATTTAGTTGCCTATGCTGCGAGGCGCGGCATTAAAGTGCTGGCGCTTACCGATCACGACGATGTAGGTGGTCTAGCATCAGCGCGGGAAACCGCGCTGCAACATGGTATGACGTTTATTAATGGTATAGAAATTTCTGTCACTTGGAAAAAGCGTACGCTTCATATTGTTGGTTTAAAAATAGACCCTAACAACATTGCGCTTAAAACAGCGCTAGACGCTGTGCGTATTGGTCGTGATGAGCGCGCACAACAAATGGGTGCAGGCTTGGCAGGCGTGGGAATTTCTGGCACTTACGAAGGCGCAAAGGCATTAGCGGGCAAAAGCATTATCACCCGCACCCATTTTGCAAGCTATATGGTGCAGGCTGGGCATGCAAAAGACAGAAAAACAGTGTTCAAAAAGTATATAGTGAAAGGCAAGCCAGGCTACGTGGATCACGAATGGATGAGTCTAGAAGCTGCTGTAAGCCTAATTCTTGGAGCTGGCGGCATTGCGGTGATAGCGCATCCTGGCCGCTATGATTTAGGCATGATCAATATGCACTTGCTGATGCAAGAATTTAGAAGTTATGGCGGTGCGGCGATTGAGGTCGTTACGGGCAGTCATACGCCGCCGCAATATCAACAATTTGCCAAAATGGCGCATCGTTTTAGCTTAAAATCCTCACTCGGATCAGATTTTCACGGGCCAGGCATCTCATTTTTTGAAATGAATAGCATGCCAGAACTACCTGCTGGATGTGTGCCGGTGTGGGATGATTGGGAAGAGGCAAAGTTTTTGAATTAAAGAAGCCTTAAACTAAATGGCACAATATTTCGTTATCAATGCAGAAAACCCACAACCGCGGCTGATTAAGCACGCGGTAGAGATTCTGCGCGAAGGTGGCGTGATTGCTTATCCGACGGATTCCAGCTATGCCTTGGGCTGCATGCTTGGTTTTAGGGATGCGCAAATTAAAATCCGCCAAATTCGCGGCGTGAGTGATGACCAACTTTTCACGCTGATTTGCCGTAACTTAAGTGAACTGGCGACGTATGCTCAAGTAGATAATAGCCAGTTTCGGCTACTTAAAGCCAATACGCCTGGCGCGTATACCTTTATTTTAAAGGCTACAAAAGAAGTGCCAAAGAGATTGCAACACCCTAAGCGCAGTGCGGTCGGTATTCGTGTGCCCAATCATTATGTTACACAAGCCATGCTAGATGTGCTGGGCGAACCGATGTTGAGTATGACCTTGCAAATTAAGGGTGATGAAGAGCCCATGAACGCAGGCTGGGAAATTCGTGATAGATTAGAGCATCAGCTCGACCTGGTGATTGATTCTGAGATTCATCATCACGGCTTTACGACAGTGATAGACCTCACGGAAGCCTCACCGATATTGGTTCGTAGCGGGGTGGGTGATGTTAAACCGTTTGGATTTTAAAGGAAAAGTATGGATTTTTTTGGTTTGTTAAATTCACTTCAATCGCTAAATGGCATGCAACGTATCGCTGTAACGGCCATTCCCATGATTTTTGCGATTACTGTCCACGAAGCGGCGCATGGCTATGCAGCCCGACACTTTGGCGATATGACCGCAGCTCGGTTGGGGCGCATTACCTTGAATCCGCTCAAACATATCGACCCAATTGGTACAGTGCTAATACCAAGCCTCACCATGTTTTTCGGTGGCATTTTCTTTGGTTGGGCAAAGCCCGTACCTGTCGACTTTACGCGGTTACGTCATCCCAAACGTGACATGCTATGGGTGGCCGCAGCTGGGCCAGGTGCTAATTTAGTAATGTTGATTGTATGGGCGTTAATTATTAAGTTTTTTGGTGCCAGTACACCTTTTGTCGCACTTATGGGCGCGGCGGGTATTTTAACCAACACAGTATTGATGGTGCTTAATCTCATTCCATTACCGCCCTTAGATGGCGGACGCATTGCTGTTAGCCTCTTGCCGACCAATTTGGCGGTGAAATTTGCACAAATAGAGCGATACGGTTTTATTATTTTAATAATTCTGTTATTCACACATATTCTTGATAAAATTATGTGGCCGTTTGTATTGGCAACGTTGGCAACAATTGCCACAGTATTTTTCTGAAACAAAAGCTTTCTATATTTATAAGAGCATAAAAAATCATGGCGGTTGAACGCGTATTATCGGGCATGCGCCCAACAGGGAACTTACACTTAGGGCATTATAACGGTGTACTTAAAAACTGGTTGCGCCTGCAGCACGAGCACGAGTGCTTGTTTTTTGTGGCCGATTGGCACGCACTAACCACACATTACGATACACCTGAAATAATTGAAGAAAGCGTGTGGGAGATGGTCATCGATTGGCTAGCTGCCGGTGTAGACCCAGCGAACGCCACTATATTTATTCAATCTAAAGTGCCAGAACACGCCGAGTTGCATACGTTGCTGTCTATGATTACGCCGCTTAGCTGGCTGGAGCGTGTGCCCACTTACAAAGACCAGCAGGAAAAGCTCGCTAGTAAAGATTTATCCACCTACGGCTTTTTGGGCTACCCATTATTACAATCTGCAGATATTCTTATCTATAAGGCCACGCAAGTGCCTGTGGGTGAGGATCAAGTGCCGCATATCGAATTCACACGTGAAATCGCACGCAGGTTTAACCACATTTATGGCAAAGAGGCAGGCTTCGAAGAAAAAGCCGAAGCCGCTATTAAAAAACTCGGCAGTAAACGCGCTGCCGTATATGAAGAAATGCGTAACGCCTACCAACAAAGCGGCGATGATGAGGCACTGGATAGCGCGCGCACCATGATAGAAGAAGCGCAAAACTTAAGCCTAGGCGATAAAGAGCGCCTGCTTGGCTATTTAGAAGGCGGCGGCAAAATTATTCTGGTCGAGCCAGAATACAAACTCACACCCGCTTCTAAAATGCCAGGCTTAGATGGGCAAAAAATGTCGAAATCTTACAACAACACGATTTCCTTGCGTGAGGATGTGGATACTGTAGCGAAGAAAATCAAAACAATGCCAACCGATCCTGCGCGTATCCGTCGCACTGATCCTGGCGACCCTGCAAAATGCCCTGTGTGGCAACTACATGAGATTTATTCAGAGCAAACAACTAAAGATTGGGTGCAGATGGGCTGTAAAGGCGCTACGATTGGCTGCATTGAATGTAAAACGCCTGTGATTGAAAGCGTGTTGAAAGAACTTAAACCAATTCAAGAACGTGCAGCGCAATATGCCGAAGACCCGACACTAGTCAAAAATATTGTGGCTGAAGGTTGTGAAAAAGCGCGTAAGTTAGCCCGTGAAACCATGCGCGATGTTCGTGATGTCATGGGTTTGAACTACAGCTAAGATGAATCATTGGCTGGCACTAGCAATTGCAATTGTCGCAGAGGTAATTGCGACCAGCACGATGAAGGCCACAAACGAATTTACGCGATTTTGGCCATCGCTCGTTGTAGTGCTGGGTTACGGCACGGGGTTTTATTTTATGACAATTAGTATGCGCGTGCTGCCGATAGGGATAATGTATGCCATATGGTCGGGTGTGGGCATATTAGTGGTGTCTTTAATGGGTTGGGTCATCTACCGTCAAGCGCTAGATATTCCAGCCATTATTGGGATGGGGCTCATTGTTGCAGGGGTAGTTGTCATTAACGTGTTTTCGAAATCAATAGGGCATTAATGCAATTACAGCTTAATTCGGAAATTAAGATTAATGGCGAAACGCTGAGCGAGTTGCCGCAGGATTTATA
>JBJXDT010000129.1:0-4726 GCA_046153505.1 Methylophilaceae bacterium
ACCCCATAAACAATACATTCGTCACAGTCAGGAATTTGCGGCATAAGAGCCAATGGCAACTGCCCATGGATGATGGCGTTTAATTTCCCAATTATTTTTACCATCTACAGTTCGCGAATTATCTCCGTCTACACCTTGACGATGAATCATTAATCGTGCCTTTGAATCTTCTTGGATGGCAATTTGTTGCTCAATAATCTTCCTATCTTCGTCTGTGATTTGAACATCAAACATAATTAAGCCTAACTATTAAGTAGCCATACCAATGATGGCGTGTAATCGAGAGTTGATTTTTTTCATTTTACTTTTATATCAATTGGTTAGGTGAGTAATAGGGGGCGTATAAATAATAGTCAATACCATATTGCAACTCAGTCTCCTTTTTTAGAATCTGTACGTAACAAAATCCGCTTAAAGCACGATAGCATAAGAAAGTAATAGACATCTCTGCAGTGGATGCTTGGCGGTGTGACTGTGTTAAAATAATGCTATGTCTGGAAACACACTTGGAACTTTATTTACGCTAACTTCGTTTGGCGAATCGCACGGCCCCGCTATTGGCGGTGTGGTAGATGGTTGCCCGCCGGGTTTGGAGTTGACTGCCGCAGATTTGCAAATTGATTTAGATCGCCGCAAACCTGGTACCTCACGCCATGTGACACAGCGCCAAGAAGATGATGCTGTGGAGATTCTCTCTGGCGTATTTGAAGGTAAAACCACCGGCGCGCCCATTGGCTTGCTAATTCGTAACACTGACCAACGCAGTCAAGATTATTCCAAAATCATGGACACTTTCCGCCCTGGCCATGCAGATTACACTTATGCACAAAAATATGGTGTACGCGATTATCGTGGCGGTGGTCGGTCTAGCGCGCGGGAAACCGCGGTGCGTGTGGCTGCGGGTGCGATTGCTAAAAAGTGGCTAAAAGAAAAATTTGGTGTTGTTGTGCGCGGCTATATGAGTCAATTGGGTGAGATTGAAATCCCTTTTAAAACATGGGATTGTGTCAACGATAACCCATTTTTTTCACCCAATACCGATGTGCTACCGCAACTAGAAGCCTATTTAGACACAATACGCGCCGAGCGTGACTCAGTGGGTGCGCGCATTAATATCGTGGCGGAAAATGTGCCTGTAGGTTGGGGCGAGCCTGTATTTGATAGGCTAGATGCAGACATTGCGCATGCCATGATGAGTATTAACGCGGTAAAAGGGGTAGAAATTGGTGCGGGGTTTGCAGCAGTGAGTCAGCGCGGTAGCGAACACTCAGATGAATTGACACCACAAGGCTTTGCAACCAACCATGCAGGCGGTATGTTAGGTGGCATTTCTAGCGGACAACAAATTGAAGTGAGCATTGCGTTAAAACCGACTTCTAGCATCCCGCAAGCGCGACGCAGTATCAATAAAGCTGGCAACGCGATAGAAATGCAAACCACAGGTCGTCACGACCCATGTGTAGGTGTACGTGCCACGCCAATTGCAGAAGCGATGTTGGCGATTGTGCTGATGGATCATGCTTTGCGACACAGAGCCCAAAATGCGGATGTTGTATCAAGCGTGCCGAAGATTAATTAGCAGATTCAATTCGCTTTGAGCCGCGCGCTACACGCTAACCTTTCCCGTTTTTACTTCATTTACTACTTTTTTGTAGGCGCATTCGTGCCTTATTGGGGCTTGTATCTGCAATCTGAGCAGTTCTCAGCGGCAGATATCGGCATCCTCATGTCGTTATTTCAAATAAGCCGAATTTTTGCCCCTAATTTTTGGGGCTGGTTGGCTGACCACACCGCAAAGCGTACCATTTGGATTAAAGTTAACACAATATTAGGCGTGCTGGGTTTTGTGGCCGTGTTTTGGGCGCATGGCTTTTGGCCGATGTTGCTGGTGATGGCGGCGCTGAGTCTGTTTACCAGTTCTACATTGCCGCTTTCTGAGTCGCTCACTTTGGCACATCTTGCCACCACCAACGGCCATTACAGCCGCATTCGCATGTGGGGTTCGCTAGGGTTTATTGTCGCCTCTGTGATTTTGGGTTTTTTGATGGATGGTTTTGGTATCAAAAGTTTGTTGTGGTTTTTGTTGGCAGTACAAATAACATTATTTGCACTCACTTTTACACTATATGAAGCCAAAGTCGCGCCGCATCATACAGATCATTTTTCAGTATGGAAAATTATCCGCGAACCTGCCGTATTGGCATTATTAGTGGGGTGCGCCATGATGGTAACAGCGCACGGCGTGCTGTATAACTTTTATTCGATTTACTTGGCCGAACATGGCTATAGCAAGTCGGTTATTGGTCTCTTGTGGGCGGTGGGGGTTATCTGCGAGATTGCGATTTTTATGCTCATGCCAAAAATCATGAAGCGATTTAGCCTAAAGACAATTATGCTCACGAGTTTAGCATTGGCTGTACTCCGATTTAGCATGATAGGCGTTGCAGTTGATAATCTTGTGTTGTTGTTAATCGCACAAAGTTTACATGCTGCAACATTTGGTAGTTTTCATGCTGCATCTGTAGAAGTCGTCAGCCAGTTTTTTAACGGACGACACCAAGCCAAAGGTCAGGCGATTTATAATAGCGTGGCATATGGCGTGGGAGGCACAATCGGCGGGCTTGCAGGTGGGTATGCGCTACAGTATTTAGGCGGCCAAAATACCTTTTTATTAGCCGCAGTGTTTCCGCTGCTTGGGTTTGTCGTGATAGGATTAGGGTTAAAACTTACCCAAACGCACGGTCGCGCGGGCATGTTTAGCTAAAAATCAGGGGAAAGATTTGAAAGTTAAAAATTTAATATTGTTAGCTACAAGCTTGCTTGCAACGCAAGTGTTCGCAGATACACGCGTGAATGTGGTCGGTTTATTTAGCAATAAAGCGATAGTGACGATTAACGGAGGCGCGCCGCAAAGTCTGTCTGCAGGGCAATCAAAAGACGGAGTGAAGCTTGTTTCAGCTGATAGTAGCTCGGCGACGTTTATGGTAGAAGGTAAACGCCAAGTGCTTAAAATGGGGCAGGCAGCTTCAGTGGCCGCCTCTTCTTCCCCTGCTGGCTCTGAGGCTGCAGTGAATAGTCCTGTGAATTTGTATGCGGATGTGAATGGACATTTCCATGGAAACTTGAGCATTAATGGGGTTACGCTCAAATATTTAGTAGACACTGGCGCCACCACCGTTGCGATGAATAGCGGTGATGCCAAATATGCCAAAATTGATTACCAAAAAGGCGAAAGAGTGCCAGTTTCGACCGCAAATGGCGTGGTAAATGCGTATTATCTGAAAGTGAATTCCTTAAAAATAGGCACGAATGTTTTTTATAATGTAGATGTGGGCGTTTTGGAAGGCGGCTCGCCAACTGAAGTTTTGTTGGGCATGAATATACTTAACCAGTTAGATATGAAGCGAGATAACTCGGTTTTGACGATGACTAGAAAATATTAAAAACGGGCTAAAGCCCGTTTTTTTTGATTTTAAACCTTATTTTTTAGCCTTTGGTTTTACTTTGGCAACCGTTTTTGGCAGATCTTTCAATACAAAAGTCACCTTCATATTCACGCGATATTCAGCGACTTTGCCGTTTACAACTTTTACACTTTGTTCTTTAATCCATGCGCCAGTAATGTCGTGCAATGAATCTGCGGCCTTCGCCACGCCTTGCGCGGTGGCATCTTCAAAACTTTTCTTACTTGAGGCAATGATTTCAATCACTTTTGCGACAGACATTTTGATCTCCTCTATTTGGTTGAAATTTCTTAACTGAAATGATTAATGGCGATTGATACCATCACGCCTACAAAAACCATAAAAATAATCACACCTATCACGCCGCCCACAAAGGCTTGCCCAACGGTGATATGGGCTGCATCTTCTTTGTTTTTTTTGCTGTGAATGCCAAGTAATCTTAGTGATATGGAGCGAATGACTTGAAGCCAAGTTGCGGGTTGTTTTGCTTGGTTTGAATTAATATTTTCCATATAGACGCGTTAAGTAAAATGCTTGACTGCCAGCCTAACTAAGCTAAGGACTGTAAATACAAACACCACTGCGCCAATAATTCCAGCGATCACAGCTTGTTTGAGCGTGATTTTCGAAATATCGTCTTCATAGCCTTTTTGGCCGCGCACGCCTAACATGCTCCATAGCACCGCTTTAACGACTTGAAAAAATGATGCCCCCTGATTTTTAGCCTCTTCCAATATTATCGCCCCTTTCGTTTATCATTCTCAATTAATGCGTACGCTGAGTGATTATGAATGGATTCAAAATTCTCAGATTCCACAATGTAAGCATCAATACGCTTTTCAGCATTGAGCTGTGCCGCAACATCGCGCACCATATCTTCCACAAATTTAGGATTGTCGTAGGCACGCTCAGTTACAAATTTTTCATCTGGCCGTTTTAACAAGCCGTAAAGTTCGCAAGAGGCTTGTTTTTCTACCAAATCAATAATGTCTTCCACCCAAATAAAGTCGTTAATCAACGCGGTAACAGTGACGTGCGAGCGCTGATTATGTGCACCGTAGTCAGAGATTTTTTTGCTACAAGGGCATAAGCTGGTCACAGGCACAAGCACTTTAACGGTGATGCTAAATTTGCGATTTTTGATTTCGCCGATAAATGTGACATCGTAATCGAGTAAACTTTTAACGCCAGAAACAGGTGCCGATTTGTTCACAAAGTAGGGGAAGCGCATTTCTACATAGCCAGATTCAGCCTCTAAGCGC
>JBJXDT010000130.1:0-29873 GCA_046153505.1 Methylophilaceae bacterium
ATTACTGAAGCGATTATTGGCTTGGATTGCGAAGAGCAGAGCTTTATCGACAAAACCTTGATAGAGTTGGACGGTACTGAAAATAAAGACCGTTTAGGCGCAAATGCTATTTTGGCGGTTTCTATGGCATGCGCTCGCGCAGCAGCAGAAGAGAGTGGTTTGCCACTTTACCGCTATTTAGGCGGCTCTGGCGCTATGCAATTGCCAACACCGATGATGAATATCATTAATGGCGGTGCCCATGCGGACAATAGCGTGGATATGCAAGAATTTATGATTATTCCTGCAGGTTTACCAACTTTCCGTGAAGCATTGCGTTGCGGGGCCGAAATTTTTCATCAATTAAAGAAAACGTTACATAAAAAAGGATTGGCGACGACAGTGGGTGATGAGGGTGGTTTTGCCCCAAATTTACCCTCAAACGAAGCGGCAATACAACTGATTATGGAATCAATTTCTGCAGCAGGTTATGAACCAGGTAAAGATGTGTATTTAGGCTTGGATTGCGCAAGTACCGAGTTCTACAAAGATGGGAAGTACCATTTAGCCTCAGAAGGTTTGGCGCTAAGCGCCGTGCAATTTACTGATTATTTGGCAACTTGGGTAGATAAATATCCAATCATCACGATTGAAGACGGTATGAGTGAATTTGACTGGGATGGTTGGGATATTTTGACTAAACGGTTGGGTAAAACCACGCAATTAGTTGGTGATGATCTGTTTGTAACCAATGCTAAAATTTTACGTGAGGGCATTAAACGTGGCGTGGCGAACTCATGTCTAATCAAAGTGAACCAAATTGGTACTCTGACAGAAACATTCCAAACTGTGGAAGTGGCGAAGCGTGCTGGTTATACAGCGGTGATTTCACATCGCTCTGGTGAGACAGAGGACACGACGATTGCCGATATTTCTGTTGCAACTAACGCATTGCAAATCAAAACGGGTTCGCTATGCCGCAGTGAGCGCGTTGCAAAATATAATCAACTCTTAAGAATAGAAGAAGAATTGGGTGATGCGACAAGCTACGCAGGCATGTCCGCTTTTTATCAGCTATTTAAATAATTGAAAGCACTCACTTTAATATTTGTAATATTAATCGCGCTGCTGCAGTATCCGCTGTGGTTGGGCAAGGGCAGTTGGTTACGCGTATGGAATGTGAATCAGCAAATTGCCGAGCAAAAAGCCAAAAATGATGCGGCGAAGCAACGCAATGAGACTTTAAACGCCGAGGTTAATGATTTAAAACAAGGCAACGCGGCGATTGAAGAACGTGCCCGCAGTGAGCTTGGCATGATTAAATCCGACGAAGTGTTTTATCAAGTGATTGACCAGCCGATTGTGATTCTACCAAAGCCTCCTGCAGCAAAGCCATCTGCAGAGCAGCAATCAAATTTACCTGCTAAAACACCATGATTTAAGGATTAAGTGAGTAGGGAAGTGGCTTGAAGTGCATTTGATTTGCATTCCAGAATACTTGCCCACTTTGCTGAGCTTCGATTCTAAGCTCGACAAGTAAGTCAAACCCAGATTCAAAATTCGGTGCTACACGCACAATTTGGCCAACTTCACTCTGTGCATTATCAAACACTTTGTCGCCTTCAATAGGCGTACCAGCGTCGTAGATGCTTGCGGAATAGGTGCGGCGCTTAACGGTACCTAAATAATGTGTGCGGGCAACGATTTCTTGGCCAGTATAACAACCTTTTTTAAAGTTAATGCCGTTCAAAATATCCAAATTAAGCATTTGTGGGACAAACTGCTCCTGTGTTTTGAGCGTCACATCAGGAATGCCTGCTTGAATCTCCAGCCATTCCCAATGCTGTTTTTCAGCTATTTTACAATTGGTTTGGAGAGCATCAAAAATAGCTGGCGCATGTGCTTTATTGGCAAAAATTTCAAAGCGTGTGTGGCCAGCAATTGTAGGTAATTTCAATAGTGCGCCATTTTCTAAAGTCACAAATTCGTAGTCTTGTGTTGGCACCGTCGAAAATAGCGGAGCAAGCATTGATGCGGCTTCCGGGCCATCTAAACCAAACTTTATAATTTCATCTGAAATATCATTTATCTCAACTTTTGCGCGCATTACATACATTTTTAAACGCTTGATAATCGGTTCTGCAAGGACTCGATTGAGCTGCAAATGGATGTGATCGAAATGCGCGAAAGCTAGAAATAAAGCCAATATGCGGCCTTTTGGCGTGCAGTAAGCACTGTAATGCGCATTGTTGCCAATTAGTAATTTCACGTCGTTGGTCACTTGACCTTGCAAAAAAGTCACCGCATCCGCGCCGCTAATTTCCAGTAAGCCTAGATGCGACAATTCGCACAGTATGTTATCTTGAACGCTCATTTTTTAATATTCACCTTAAATGAAGCCACGTTTAATGCAACCAATTGTGATCGCGCTGCAACCCTCAGTGCTGTTATTGGGTTTGCTTGCAGCTATTTCAATTGCTTCTAGCCCTATTTTAGCGCAGTTACAAGTTCTCATTTTTATTAAATTAGGTTCAATTGTCTTGGTGTTGATTTCGAGTGCTTATTTTGCCATGCGAGAAGCGCTTTTGCGTTTGCCTAGCTCTTGGAAAAGCCAGCAGGTGAATGTGCAGGGCACAATGAAATTGAAAAACAATCGTGGTGAAAATATTGAATTGAAACTATATGCGAGCAGCTTTATACATGGGTTTGTGACCATTTTGAATTTTGAAAAATACGCTACCCACCCGTGATTATATTGACAAGCCATTCAAACCAACAAGAGTTAAGAAAGTTACGCATTTGGATGCGCTGGTGGCGACATCAAGAAGTTTTGAATGATGAATCCTGACTTTTTCTGCGCCATCCAAATTGTTCAATTAATGCTCTAATTTCTTTTACCGGATGTTTTGGTAAATAGGCCGCTAAAAATAACAAACCTGCCAGTGAGGCGATGATCCATTTTAGCTGAAATGCAGCCTTTTCTCGGCGTGCGGGTGGTTGTTTCTTCATTTCTGACAATACGTTTTGGAGACTATCGCCATTGACATAATGGCCACTTACTTCGCCAGCCAGTCGTTCCATATACTTTTCGTCGAGCTTAGACATATAACGGTCACTCACATCGTTGGCAATTTCATCGTTACGTGCACCAATATTATCCTGAGAAATCTGTGCTACGCCTGGCTGCATAGCAAAACTTTCGTTTGCCCAGTAGCCAATAAGCTGATTATGTTCATCCAGCTTGGGAATAGCAGTGCCTTTTTCGCTACCAATGCCGACCAGCAGCCAGTCTTTGCCGCCTTGGAAGCCAGTTAAATCGCGTGTGTTAAAAACGTGCAGCTTCGGTGTTTCTTCTCCGTCGCTGAAATAAACAACCTGTGCTGCTTCTGGAAAGCTGCGCACTAGTTTAGCCATAGTGACCATGCTCTCGCGCAGGCGGCTGTTGCCTGACCAGCCCATACGCCAATCAAAATGGTCAATACTATTTTCTAAAGCGTCAAAATTTTCACAAACCTCGATAGGTGTATACAGCGCTGAAACACTCACGCCTGCAAAAACGCCTAAACTTACTTGCGTACCGCATGGCATTTCCCCAATAATACGGTGCATTAAATACTGTTCATATTCTATGCGTGATACTGTTTTTCCGTTGATGCTCATGTCTTTCACATTCATGCTTTGCGAGATATCCGCTACAAGCAGATAGCTATAGACGTCCCGCTTGACTGGAATGGTCGGGTTGAAAAGCGCAATAATTAATAAGGTAAGCGCCGCTGCAAGCAGGGCTATATCGCGCCGATGGCGCAGTGTGTTTATTATTTTATACATGTGTTAAGGCAATCCAACAGGAATATTCCCCATAATCAGACCTGGTGAATCAGATTCGCCCACGCCAGGCGTAGGAGTGCCAGGCAACATCCCCAAAACGCGGTCTAAATTATGACGCGCATCCCAATAACTATTATCAATTTTGACAGAAGCAATGTAAGCAGTTTTTGCTTGCCTAACCAAGTATTCAGCTTCGTTTTTCACCGTCATATTTGTGCCGTTAATGGCCAAACCGCGCAAAAAGAAAATGTTGCCAACGTTGTATTGAACAGCCGCCTTTTGTTGTGGATTGCCCTTAGGTAGCATTTGCGTAAAAAGTAAGGTGGCCTCTTTGTAACGTTCTTTTTTAGCCAAATATAGGGCTGTATTAAACTTCGCTTCAAAACTTTGTTGGTCTGAGGCAGGTGGAGTATCAGTATTTGCTGCTAAGTTAAACGCTTCAATTTGTTTAATGCGCTTGTACGTGATAATGCTGCCAAGTAGACAAACTAAACTTAGTATCACTAAAAACCATGTGAGCCTTTTAACTGTAAATATAGATTTTAATGCCATGTTTTTACCTCTAAATATTTAACACATAATAAAAGTCCAATCAGGATGGCGGCGATTAAGTAACAAAATCCAGAGTAATCCTTACCAGGAATTTTTTCCATGTACTTAATTGGTTTTTTTTCCTTTCGGTTAATATCATCAATCGCCAATTGCAATGTTTTTGGGTCTTCTGCCTCGTAGGCGTGAAAGGGTGTTTTCATTGTCTTAAAAAAATCATATAACTCAATTTCAGGTGGCAATGCTTGACCCTCTTGCGGTTTATAATCCTTGTCGAAAATGCTTAGTCCGCCAGGCTGACGTAATACTATCCAATATAAGCTAATCTGCATTCTGTCAAACCAGTCGCGAATTTTTTGCTGTGAATCTGCACCAATGCGGCCAGCACCGTCAGAAAGCAATATCACAGCGCGTGAGCCTGAATCAGGAACTTTGTCAAACAATCCTGCACTAGAGGTTAAGCCGCTACCGATGTTAGTCTGAAACAGCGCGTTGCCTGCAGTAGCTCGAACTGCTGCCACTACCGCAGTTTTGTTCTCTGTCAAAGGTAGCACATACATGGCGGAATTGCTGAAAGTTATCATGCCAATCATGTCGTTTTGGCGTGATTGTACAAAATCAGTAATGAGTCGTGCGGCCGCTGCCGATTTCGTCTCACCCACTTTGCCATCACTTCCGCCCGAAAAAGGGTCGTCCATACTAGCACTTCTGTCTAACACCAAACCAATTTGCGCACCTACCCCAATTTTTTCTATCAATTGTTGGTTGCTGTGCGGCGCACTTAAACCCAAAATAATGAAAGTTAAAATGAGTACAGCGAGCACCTTTAAAATTAAGCCAATTAAGTCAGAAAGCGGGTCAGCAGGCAACATTTCCAGCCATGAATAGGCTTTGCTATGCGCACGCTGAAATACCAGTGGCAATAGAGCAAGTGGTAACAACCATAACAACCAAGGGTAAGAAAATGACATCGGAATTAAGCTTTGCTATCAGGAATTAAGCCGCGCTCACAATCACGGCAACGACGGCAAAGTTGAGCTAGCCACTGAATTGGTTCATCGCCAGCCTCGTGTTTGGCATTTGGTTCAAAAAACACATGCCTAGATAGTGAAAAAAACTGTAGTAGCTCGCTTTCAATTGCTCTGAAGCTAGGTTTTTGTTTTAAAAATTCTGCCAAGTTATCACTAAATAAACTGTTACCAGCTGTCGTGTTCAACGATTCGTGCATGCTACTTACAGCTAATTGCAGGCTATTTTTGTCATTTGGTAATTTGAGTATCAACTTAAATGTTTTTGCGAAAGGTCCGCCCATACGTGGCAACCAAGCGTGTTTGCCGAGAATATACAGCAATCCAAGTAAGCTCAGCACCAAAACGGTGATTAGCACTTTCAGTCGTATTTTCTCGTTATATGCGCTCAATAACAAAGGTCCGCGGTAGCCACTCATATCATCTTCAACTTTAACTTGGCCGAATATTGATAAGGGTGAAATCACAAATTCAAAACTAGGAATACGGTATTTAACGACGTCTTTACCTTTAGATTCGGTATTTATCAGGCGTAAATATTCAGTGGGCAACGCACCAGGTTTTGCAACGACGCTGGTAGTAAACACTTGATAGCTAATCGTAATATCGTGAATAACGATGTCGCGATTATCCTTTTCGGTATGATGAATGTCGCTTACATTAATACCAAGTGGCTGACCGCGATATTTTTTCTCGTAGCCAATAATAGGTAGCGATTCTGGAATGAGCGTGTATGGTTTTTTGATGCTTACGATAAAGTGGCGGGTCAGTATATCTCCCACGCTATATCCTGCCTTGTGCGTTGGATTATATATCTTTATGGATACGATACCTTCTTTTACATCTGGGTAAGGTTGATCATCCAGTGCATGAGCAAAGTTACTAAAAATGCACAATAAAATTAGTAAGAACAAAGCATTAAAATTTTTCGTCATGGGCTTAGGCGGCTACAAATTGGTGAAAATATTCAGTAAATGCATCGGCGTCGTAAGCGCCTTCCACATAAATGGGCGGCATATCAAATTGCATAAAAGTTTTATAAATAGTTTCGCGGCGCGCCTCAAAAGCAGCAATAATGCGATCGCGATATTCTTTACGCAAAAACAGCGTACGTTTGGCGCCAGTCTCTGGGTCGATAAGGGCGCTTATGCCAAATTCAGGCAAATTGGTATATTCATCTGCATCCCAAAGTACTACAGGAACAATATGGTGACGCAACAAGTTGGCAAGCGATGATTCTAGTTGCGCTTGCGGCATATGGAAGTCGGAAATAAGAAATATCAATGAGCGCTCGCGTGGTAAATACCGCCAAATATCGCCAATACCTGCGCCGCTTGTTGCGCCAGGGTGGTACTCTTTTAATTGTTCCGCCATTTCGATAGCACGTTGCGGTTTAAATGAAGCGGTGCTAATCCAATCTTCGCGAACTACATCGTCAAAGCCAATAAAGCCAAATGGGTCAGCATTGCGGCTAACCGACTGTGCGATAGATTCAACAATGTCTGCCGCCTTTCGTATTTTGCGTTCTTTGCTACCAAAATTCATGCTGCCAGATAAATCGCAAATGGCAAACACGGGCGTAGCACTTTTTTGATTGAACAAGCGCACATACACTTGTTCCATTGGATCGCGCAGGGTTTGACGCAAATCTATACGTCGCGGGTCAGGATAAGCAACTAACGTGGTATGACCGATGAACTCCATGCCCATGCCGCGCTGCGTGCTGGCATGGCGGCCTGGATGACGGCCGCGGTTGCGCCATCCAATATGGTAACTAAACTCTTTAATGTACTCTTGCATTAAACTTAGGCTTACGGCGCTGCAACTTGGTTAAGAATGCTGCTTAGCATGTCACGTGCAATTTCAGTGCGGCGCATTTCATAAACAGGGCTAAACACTAGTCTGTGTGCAACCGTTTCGTGGAATACAGCATGAATATCTTCAGGTGTTACCGCTGTGCGCTCGTTTAACCAAGCATTAACTCGGGCTGCGCGTAACATCATGCTCATGCCACGAGGACTGGCGCCTGCAAGAATCAGACGATTCATATCCACATTGCTCACTTTTACGCCATATTCTAATGGTGCTCTAGTGGCCTTCCACAAGTTAAGTGCGTATTTCTCAAGTGTTTTAGATGAATCTACGCTTTTTTGCACAATGCTTGAGAATTCATTCAACGCATCAAACTTTAAAACATCGGGTTTCACCGTATCAACCAATGCGTCCACATTGTGAAATTTTGTATCAAAAACAAGGGACTGCATAATATCATCATCGTTAGGCACGATAATTGGAATTTCCATCATAAAGCGGTCACGCGCTGCAGATGGAATTTCAAATGTTTCTTCTTTTTCCACTTGGTTGCGGTCAGCAAAGACAATCATGTGCGGAAAAACATGCTCTTTATTGAAGGCGGAAAGCGTGCGTTCAGCCATCACGCGAAGCAACAGCGAGTGGACTTGTGGGCGCGCTCGGTTGATTTCGTTAAAGAAAAATACCGATAAATTTTCACCTGACATCAATAATGGACCCGCACTTACGTGCGGTTTGCCGTCTTCACCCAAATAAGTGTGGTAAACCAAATCGTTCGGCATCAAATCTATGGTGCCTTCTATCCGCTGATAACCCCCGCCAATACCGCGAGTAAATGCGCGAAGCAGCGTAGTTTTACCCACGCCTACGTCACCTTCAAGTAGCACGTGGCCTCTTGCAAAAATTGCGGTAGTGATAAGACGAATAGGCCTTGCTTGACCTACTACTACCTTGTTTACTTCGGTTTCTAAAGTTAGCGCATGGTTGCGCCAGTCGGCCAATTGACGATCGCTCATCGGGTTTTCCTTAACGATTTTTTAGAGTTTAAAATAGTCCACTTATTAAAATACTAACCTAAATTTTAGAAAGTGTATACAGATATGTATACACCCAAAAATAATATTGTTTAGAATAAGGCTTTCGCTAAATGCAATTTCCAGCGAAAATAGCATATATTCATTATCCAAAGTTTAAATTAAATGTCTAAAAAAAATAGCTTTAGTAAAGAGGAATTGTTAGCGTGCGGCAGGGGTGAGATGTTTGGCGAGGGCAATGCGCAGTTGCCGTTGCCGCCAATGCTTATGTTTGACCGTATTGTAAGTATCACTGAAGATGGCGGAAAATTTGGTAATGGACAAATTATCGCCGAGCTTGATATATCGGAAGATTTATGGTTTTTTGGCTGCCACTTTACGGGCGATCCTGTGATGCCTGGTTGTTTGGGGCTAGATGCGATGTGGCAGTTGGTTGGATTCTATCTGGGTTGGAAGGGTGGACTCGGTCGCGGTCGTGCACTTGGAGCAGGTGAAGTGAAATTTACTGGTCAGGTACTTCCAACTGCTAAAATGGCGACATATACTATCGACTTGAAGCGTGTGATTTTGCGTAAATTGGTTATGGGTATAGCCGATGCAACAATGAGCCTTGATGGCCGTGAAATCTATGCTGCTAATGATTTACGCGTGGGCTTATTTACACGTACAGATAATTTCTAATAAATAAGAATTTTTGGGGAGCACGTAAATGAGGCGTGTTGTAATAACTGGTCTAGGAATCGTTTCTAGCCTTGGTAACAACAAAGCAGAAGTCAAACAGAGTTTGTTTGATGGTAAATCTGGCATTACTTTTCAACCAGAATATGCGGCGCGTGGCTTACGCTCTCAAGTAGCTGGTTCAATCAAAAATCTCGATATAGAGGCGCTCATAGACCGAAAATTGTTTAGGTTTATGGCTAAAGGTCATGCCTATGCATGGATTGCGTTGCAAGAAGCGATTGCAGACTCAAATTTACCTCTAGAACTTGTTTCTAATATCCGTACAGGAATGATAGTGGGCGCGGGTGGTACTTCAACTGAGGCAATGCTGGATGGAACAAACACTTTTGCAGAAAAAGGCATTCGCCGCGTTGGGCCTTATATGGTCACCAAAACGATGGGCAATGGTGTACTGGCTTGCTTAGCCACAGGTGCGCAAATTAAAGGCATTAATTACGCAATAACATCTGCATGTTCAACCAGCGCACACTGTATTGGCAATGGTGTAGAGCAAATTCAAATGGGCAAGCAAGATATTGTGTTTGCCGGCGGCGCCGAAGAAGAACATTGGACAATGTCATATATGTTCGACGCCATGGGCGCAATGAGTAGCAAATACAACGAAACCCCAGAAAAGGCTTCGCGGACTTATGATGCAGACCGTGATGGCTTTGTCATTTCGGGCGGCGGCGGCATTGTGGTACTAGAAGAATACGAGCACGCAAAAAAACGCGGCGCGAAAATTTATGCCGAAGTGGTTGGTTATGGCGCTACTTCGGATGGTTACGATATGGTCGCACCAAGCGGCGAGGGTGCAGTGCGCTGCATGCGACTAGCGTTAGAAGGTATTGATAAAGTCGATTATATTAACACGCACGGGACTTCTACCCCTGTTGGAGACACCAAAGAACTTGAAGCGATTCGCGAAGTATTTGGCACCAATAATCCTGTGGCCATTGCATCGACCAAGTCACTTAGTGGTCATGCGCTTGGCGCCGCAGGTGTTAACGAGGCGATTTACACGCTGATTATGATGGAAAATAATTTCGTTGCTGCGAGTGCGAATATTGATAACCTCGACCCCGCTGCAGAAGGTTTGAATATTCTACGCAAACGCATTGATAACATGAAGATTGAAACTGCACTATCCAATAGTTTCGGCTTCGGTGGTACGAACGCCACGCTAACGATGTCTACTAAAAACCTATAAGGCGCGTTAATTGCGCATAACTTTTAAATGAGGAGCGCAATATGAAAAAGCTTTTAATCGTTCTGGTAGCCTGTATTTTAGGGGCTTGCGCGACTGATCGTACGGTACATATTTCTGAGGCACAAGTGCAAGAAATGTTGAACAAAAAGCTTGCTTTGCCAATTTCTGTACTCAAAATTTTTGATGTAAATCTTTCCAATTCTTTGGTGAAGTTCGATAAAACTACTGGCCGAATGAATACGACGCTGGACACCAATATGAGCAGCCAATTACTAGATAAAACGTTGGCGGGCAAGCTTGGAATTTCAGGCAAATTGCGCTTTGATGCACCCACGCAATCGATTGTGCTGGATGACCCGAAAATTGAGCAACTAACTTTGGATGGTGCTGGTGGTAAATATAACGATTTGCTGAATGCACTCGCTAAAACTGTGGGCGGAGAAATGTTAAATGGCATTACGCTCTACACCGTGAAACCAGAAGATTTGAAATATGGCGGCACTAGCTATAGCCCCAAGGACATGGTGGTGACGGATAATGGCTTGCAGTTAACACTTAGTCCCATAAGGTAGATATGCCGGGCTATAAACAATTTTTTCTGAGCCTTGGATTTGTGCTCGTGGTTTTTGCTGCTGCCTTCTTACAAGAAGGGTTTAATGGTGGGCGATTGTTTTTACTTGCGTTTGGTATTGTGTGTGTTTTGTTAGCCTTGCTCGTGACTGAGGGCAATTTAAAAAAGTATTTGCGTTGGATAATAGGCCTCTAATCTAGATTACAAAATAAGTGCTGCCACCACATTCCTGCCTTCACTCATTAAAAAGTTATAGGTTCGGCACGCGGCAGCGGTAGTCATGCATTCCAGCGGAATACCTTGTGAGGTTAAACTTTGGACAATTTTAGGGTGCAAAAATTGGTGTTTTTCACCTGTGCCTAACAAAACCACTTCTGGCTTTAAATCTACAATTTGCGCAAAATCCGCTTCTGCCAAACTGGAAAAATCAGTCGCTTGCCAATCTAAAATAAGCTTATCCGCCATCACAATTAAATTGCGCGTATGGCGCTGCTTATTGATTTCTATATGTCCAGCTCCGTAGCCAGTAATTAAATAGTTATTTTCTGCGGTGGTTAAATGGAGTTTCATCTTGCTTTGCGCACAGGCTTTCATTGAGTGAAAGGCTTATTCTAATGTAAACTTACACCTTTATAAACTGCGCTTTTAAAAGCAAAAAATAATCTCTCATGTCGCCATTACTCAAATCTAACAAGCTTGCTAACGTTTGCTACGATATTCGTGGCCCGGTGCTGCAACGCGCCCGCCAAATGGAAGATGAAGGTCAGCGCATTATTAAGCTCAACATCGGCAACCCTGGCGTGTTTGGCCTAGAAGTGCCAGATGAAATTCAGCAAGATGTGATTCGTAACATGAGTAAATCGGGCGTTTATACCGATAGCAAAGGCTTGTTCGAGCCGCGCAAAGCCATTATGCATTATACCCAAAGCAAGCATATTGCAGGTGTAACGGTTGATGACATTATTATCGGCAATGGTGTTTCTGAGTTGATTGTGATGGCGATGCAGGGCTTGCTGAACAACGGCGATCAAGTGTTGGTGCCAATGCCAGATTACCCTTTGTGGACGGCGGCTGTAACGCTTGCTGGTGGCACACCAAGGCATTATCTGTGCGATGAAGATAGCGGCTGGTTGCCGAATTTAGCGGATATTGAATCTAAAATCACCGCCAACACGCGTGCGATTGTGGTGATTAATCCAAACAATCCAACTGGCGCGCTTTATCCTAAAGAAACGCTGTTGAGTATTATTGAAATTGCGCGTCATCACGGTTTGGTGGTTTATGCCGATGAAATTTATGACAAAGTGCTATACGACGGCAACACGCATATTTCCTTGGCATCGCTGGCGGATGACGTGCTATTTGTGACGTTTAATGGTTTAAGCAAAAATTACCGCGCCTGTGGTTATCGCGCTGGTTGGATGATTGTTTCTGGTGATAAATCGCAGGCATCAGATTATATTGAAGGTTTGAATATGTTAGCATCCATGCGGCTTTGCGCTAATGTTCCAGGCCAGTTGGCGATTCAAACTGCACTTGGGGGCTACCAAAGTATTGATGATTTGGTTGCGCCAACTGGCAGACTTTGCAAGCAACGCGACTTGGCTTATGAGATGCTCACGGCGATTCCTGGCGTTAGTTGTGTTAAACCAAAGGCGGCGATGTATTTGTTCCCCAGGCTTGATCCAAAAATTTACCCGATTGCTGACGACCAGCAATTTATTTTAGATTTATTGCTTGAAGAAAAAGTCTTGCTGGTGCAAGGTACAGGGTTTAACTGGAAGACGCCTGACCATTTCCGCGTGGTGTTTTTGCCGAATGTGGATGATTTAACCGAGGCGATCAATCGTATTGGGCGATTCCTTAAAAACTATCGCGAAAGCAATAGCAAAAAAACTACAAAATAAAATTTGGAGCGAAACTTGAAGCAATTAAATGTGGGTTTGTTGGGCATAGGCACTGTCGGTGGAGGTGTTTATACAGTGCTAAAGCGCAATGCGGATGAAATTACACGGCGAACTGGCTGCGCGATTAAAATCGTGCAAATTGCAGACAAAAATATTGAACTCGCCAAAAAAGTAACAGGCGATACTGTGGCAATTACTGACGATGCCTTTGTAGTAGTTAATAATCCTGAGGTTGATGTTGTGATTGAGCTGATTGGCGGCTATGGCATTGCCAAAGAGTTGATGTTGAAGGCGATTGCTAATGGTAAACACGTCGTAACCGCTAATAAAGCGTTGCTTGCCTTGCATGGCAATGAGATTTTTGGCGCTGCTCAAAAGGCAGGTGTGATTGTCGCGTTTGAGGCTGCAGTTGCGGGCGGCATACCTATTATCAAGACCTTGCGCGAAGGTTTGGGCGCAAACAAAATTGAGTGGCTTGCTGGCATTATTAACGGTACAACTAATTTCATATTGACTGAAATGCGCGAAAAAGGCCTGACTTATCAAGATGTTATTGGCGAAGCACAACGTTTGGGCTATGCCGAGGCTGACCCTACCTTTGACGTAGAAGGCATTGATGCGGCGCATAAACTCACGATCATGAGTGCGATTGCGTTTGGTATTCCTATGAAATTTAAAGAGGCTTACACCGAAGGTATTACCAAGTTACAGCAAGCAGATATTCAATACGCTGAGGAGCTTGGTTATCGTGTTAAATTATTGGGCATTACAAAACATACTGAGAAAGGCGTGGAGTTGCGAGTACACCCAACGCTAATCCCAGAAAAGCGCTTGGTTGCAAATGTCAATGGTGCAATGAACGCAGTGGTGGTGAAGGGCGATGCAGTTGGTCCAACCTTGTATTATGGCGCGGGTGCTGGCGCAGAGCCTACAGCTAGCGCAGTAGTGGCTGATTTAATGGATGTTGCACGCTTGAGCGCAGCAACTATAGAGCAACGCGTACCATATTTAGCATTTCAACCCAACAGCGTCGCCGATTTACCGATTTTGCCAATTTCTGAAGTTGAAACAGCTTATTACTTACGCTTACGAGCTTCTGATAAACCAGGTGTTTTGGCAGGTGTCACCAAGATATTGGCAGACCGGAATATTTCGATTGATGCCATGCTACAAAAAGAGCCCGCTGACAATGAAGCCGAAGCAGATATTGTGATTTTGACGCATGTGACCATAGAAAAAAATATGGATGCAGGTATTGCAGAAATTGAAGCGTTGCCAGCGATTGTAGGCAAACTCGTTAAAATTCGTATGGAAGAATTAGGTAACTAAGCAATGAAGTATATTAGCACTCGTGGGCAATCGCCCGCACTTAGTTTTAGTGAAATCTTGCTGGGCGGCCTTGCTCCCGATGGCGGTCTGTATTTGCCTGAAACTTATCCGCAATTTAACGATGCCGATTTAAGTGCCATGCGCGGCATGCATTATCGCGATTTGGCATTTGCCATTTTGTCACGCTTAGTACATGACATTCCCGCCAACGATTTAAAAGCGATTATCGACAAAACCTATACCGCTGAAGTCTACGGCTTTACACGTCTAGGCCAAAATGCTGAAGACATCACACCTACAGTGAAGTTAGAAGATAACTTATATCTGCTTAGCCTCTCCAATGGCCCAACCTTGGCGTTTAAAGACATGGCCATGCAGTTGCTAGGCAATTTGTTTGAATACGTGCTCAATAAAACAGGCGAAACCACCAATATTTTAGGTGCGACTTCTGGCGATACGGGTAGTGCCGCAGAATACGCTATGCGCGGCAAAAAAGGTGTGCGTGTATTTATGCTCTCACCGCACCAAAAAATGAGTCGCTTTCAAACCGCGCAAATGTTCAGCTTGCAAGACGACAACATTTTCAATATCGCCGTCAAAGGCGTGTTTGATGACGCGCAAGATATGGTAAAAGCCGTTTCAAATAACCTTGAGTTTAAAGCCAAATACAAAATAGGCGCAGTTAATAGCATCAACTGGGGGCGCATTGTCGCGCAAGTGGTGTATTACTTTAAGGGTTATTTTGCCGTCACGAAAAATAACAATCAAAAAGTGAGTTTCGCCGTGCCTAGTGGCAACTTTGGTAACGTATGTGCGGGCCACATCGCACGCATGATGGGCTTGCCTATTGACAAGCTAGTGGTTGCGACTAACGAAAACGATGTTCTAGACGAGTTCTTTAAAACAGGTCAATATCGCCCACGCGGTTCCGTAAATACCTACCATACTTCAAGCCCTTCTATGGATATTAGCAAAGCCTCAAATTTTGAGCGTTTTGTGTATGATTTGGTTGGCAAAGATGGCGCCAAAGTGCGAGAGTTATGGAGCAGTGTAGATAAAGGCGGCGCGTTTGATTTAAGCGCTTATATGCCTAAAGTCAGGGCGGAGTTTGGTTTTGTGTCTGGCAGTAGCAACCACGCTAACCGCATGCAAACCATCCGCCAAACTAAAGATAAATATGGCGTGGTGATTGATACGCATACCGCCGATGGTTTAAAAGTGGCACTTGAATTGCGTGATACAAACATACCGATGGTGGTGCTAGAAACCGCCTTGCCAGCAAAGTTTGAAGATGCCTTACTCGAAGCTTTAGGCGAAGTGCCGCCAAGGCCAGTCAGTCTCAACGGCATTGAAGGTTTACCACAAAAATTCACGGTGATGGATGTGAGTGTGGATGCGATTAAAACTTTTATTGCGCAGAATACTTAACCGCTAATAACGTAACGGATAGTGCAATGAAACAATACCACGATCTACTTAACTACGTTTTGGCGCATGGCAACCAAAAAACTGACCGCACTGGCACAGGTACGCTGTCGGTATTTGGTTATCAAATGCGCTTTAATTTGACTGACGGATTCCCGCTGCTGACCACCAAGAAAGTCCATCTCAAGTCCATTATTCATGAGTTACTTTGGTTCTTGCAGGGCAGTACTAATATTGCTTATCTCAAAGAAAATGGCGTGCGCATTTGGGATGAATGGGCGGATGAAAACGGCAATTTAGGCCCAGTGTATGGCTACCAATGGCGCAACTGGCCTAAGCCAGATGGCACGCATGTTGACCAAATTACGCAAGTGGTGAAAGCGATTAAAAAGAACCCTGATTCACGCCGTTTGATTGTTTCTGCTTGGAACGTGGCAGATGTCGACCAAATGAAATTGCCACCTTGTCATGCGTTTTTTCAGTTTTATGTTGCCGATGGAAAATTAAGTTGTCAGCTTTATCAACGCAGTGCCGATATATTCTTAGGTGTGCCGTTTAATATTGCTTCATATGCCTTACTTACTATGATGGTGGCGCAGGTGTGTGGGCTTAAATTGGGTGATTTTGTGCACACGTTAGGCGATGCGCATATTTACAGCAACCACATGGAGCAAGTGCAAGAGCAACTTTCACGTGATATTCGCCCTTTACCGAAAATGCACATCAATGGTGCGGTAAATGATATTTTTGCATTCAAATTTGAAGATTTCACACTAGAAAACTATGACCCACACCCATCCATTCAGGGCAAAGTTGCGGTTTAGCGTCCATTATCATCAAACTTTTTAGACTAAACGCAGTCCATGTAATTTGTGTGTATCATTTATATTGTAAATTTGTTAATAATTTGTAATATTTCAATCACTTATAAATTTTTTGGTAATATATTACCCTGAATTTTTAGCATTATTTAATCAATAAAGGAGAAGTCAAATGGTTCGTTTATCTATTTCTGCATTAATTGCAGCCGCATTTTTTTCAAGTTCAGCCAGTGCTGGTCATGAAACAATTAAGCATGTTTCTTATGACAGTTTAGGTAAATGCGTAAAAGCTGCATTATCTAAACATGAAGGAACTATTGTTAAGTTGGAAATGAAATCTGAAAAGAAAAAACCAACTTATGAGTTTGATGTTGAATCTGCAGATGGCACAGCTTGGGACATTGAGTGTGATGTGAAAAGCAGCAAAATCACAGAAGTTGAGCAAGAAGTGAAAGCAGATGACGCTAAATTTAAAGCAGCGGCAAAAGTTTCTGAAGCAGATGCAAAAGCAACTGCTTTAGCCGCTCATCCTGGTACAGTCGCAGAAACAGAATATGAAATTGAGCCGGATGGTAAAGTGTCATACGAGTTTGATATTACCGAAGCAGATGGTGAACAAGTTAAAGTAGAAGTGGATGCAACTACTGGTAAAATTGCTGAAACAAGCTACGAAGTCTACCAAATTGGTAAAGAGTAATCACTTAAATTAATTTTAAATATTAAATTTTTGAACATTAAAAAGGCGCTATTAAGCGCCTTTTTTACTTTGTGGATTACAAAATGGGTATCCGTATTTAGTGATTGATAATCAATTTTGTAATTATTCACTAAATCCGTATTGTGTGATTGTTAAAAAGTATTTGGAGTTATTTCAAAATATCAAGGTATCCTAACTTAGGAAAAACTTATGAAACCATCTGATGTGCTAAAAATGAATCGTAATGAAATTCGCAGGATTGTCGAATTTAATGATGCTTGCAATCCAAGAATTTTTGGATCAACAGTTCGCGGTGAAGATAATGAGGATAGCGATCTAGATATTCTTGTTGACCCAATTCATGGAAAAACAACGCTAATGAGTCTTGTTGGTATAGAGTTTGAATTATCCTCACTTTTAGGGGTAAAAGTAGACGTTCAAACACCGTTAGCATTGTCTGAGCGCTTTCGCAATAATGTTCTGAAGGAGGCTATGCCAGTATGAGTAACAACAATTCGGACATTGAAAAATGTCTTAATTATTGGAGGAAGTCCATTGGTTTTAAGTTTGAAGGCTTTACTTTGGAAAACTACGACCCATATCCTACGATTAAAGCGGCTGTTGCGGTATAAGTTTTAGACGAAAAAAGAGGCTGCCTCATGCTAGTAAGGCAGCCTCTACTTGTGATTCTCAGGGGTAAATCACAAGTAACCTAAACGTTTAATTTGTTACTGGTGTCACCGCAGATGGCTCTGTAGTGGTTTTGCTCACCAAAGTTGCTTTGTAAGCTGCGTATTCGTCAGCGGCAATCATGCCATCATGATTTACATCCGTAGCGTCAAACTGCATGGCTAATGCTCTATCTTTCACCGCTTCTTTAAGAGATAATTTACCATCGCCATTGCCATCTAAACGCTTGAAATCAGCATCAACAGGCGCTTTAGTCATCGCATCTGCAGGCTTTGCTTCGGTTGCTTTAACTTCAGCTAATTTGATTTTTCCTTCGTTGGCAACACTTTTGGTTTCTGCAAACGCGGGAGTGATTAGACCCGCCATAAATAGGGTGGAAATAATTCCAGTCAATATCGGACTAATTATTTTGCGTGAAAAATTAAAATTCATAACTGTACTCCTCAAGCTTATTAAAATTTTGCAACCTGGGATTGCATTGTAATATTAGCGAAGTTCGTGCCAACATTTTTAATATAATAAAATCAATAAGTTATATGAAATTACATTTTTAATGGGCTTAAAATATGTCGCTAATGTACGACATTTTGATTTGGTGGATTGCTAACTTGTTGAATTGAAACAATAAAATATGTCGCTATTTGGCGACAAAAATACAGAAGAAAATTTACATAAACTTAGTCATTGTTTTTAAAGGCATTTGCTTCAATATGGTGGCGTTCTAAAAGTCGATAAAACTCAGTTCGATTGCGTTTTGCTAGTTTCGCAGCTTGCGTAACATTGCCTTGTGTGGCCTTGAGTAGGCTTACGAGGTAATTTTGCTCAAAATGTTGTCTTGCGACATCAAATGGAATAATGGTATTAGATGCTTCTTGCAAGGCTTTTTGCAACAAATTGGCGGGGATAATCTGTGTGGTCGTTAGCACAACGGTTTGCTCAACAATATTTTGTAACTGCCTTACATTACCTGGCCAGTTTGCTGAAATCAATATTTCTAAAGCCTCTGGGGCAAAGCTGTGCACTTTTTTCTTATACTTTTTGTTAAAACTCTGGATAAAGTGGTTGGCTAGCAAACTAATATCTTCGCGGCGATTCGCTAGGCTTGGAATCTCCAACCCAACGACATTGATGCGGTAAAATAAATCTTCGCGAAAGCGTCCTTCATGCATTTCTTTTGCTAAGTCGCGGTGTGTAGCAGAGATCAGGCGCACATCAATGCTGACATCATTTGTGCTGCCTACCGGGCGTATTACGCGTTCTTGCAATGCGCGCAATACTTTAACTTGCAGTGCTTGGGGCATATCGCCAATTTCATCCAAAAATAGCGTACCGCCAGTTGCGCTTTCAAATAAGCCCACATGATTTTTAACCGCACCAGTAAAAGCACCTTTACTATGCCCAAACAGTTCTGATTCAAGTAAGTTTTCTGGGATTGCGCCGCAGTTAATGGCAACAAAAGCATTGTTGTAGCGCGGGCTGGCATTGTGGATGGCACGTGCTAGTAGCTCTTTACCTGAACCGCTTTCGCCTTGTATAAACACGCTGGCATCGGTTGCCGCGACCAATTTGGCTTGGCCGAGCAGATTTTCCATCTGCGGACTACGTGTAAGAATCTCTTCGCGCCAGCTGGCATTTTCCGTGTCATATTCTACTGCTTGCGTACCGCTCAAGCGCAAAGCGGCGGCCACTTGCTGTAATAGTTCTTGGCTATCAAACGGTTTGGTTAAAAAACCAAATACGCCGCGTTGTGTTGCGCGTACTGCATCTGGAATCGAGCCGTGCGCGGTTAAAATAATCACCGGTAAAGTGGGGTGTGCTTGGTGAACTGCCTCCAACAAGGCCATGCCGTCCATTGCAGGCATGCGCAAATCGCTAATGACCAGATCTGGGCGTTGCAGAGAAATTGCTGACATCGCTTCTACACCATTGGAGGCAGTTGTAGTGTGATGGCCTGCAGCTGCAAGGCGCATACTGATCAGTTTAAGAATGTCTTGGTCGTCATCAACGATGAGAATCTGAGATTTTCGCATACTTATTGTTTGCTACGCTCGGTCATGGTCTTTTCAATATTTTTTAATTCGTTTAATTTTTGCTCTAGCGCTTCATTTTTAAGCTGCAGGCTTTCAATTTTTTGTTGAAAAGACTCTAATTTCTTTGCGTCATCACGCGTTTTCTGCTGTTGTTTGACATCATCCTGAGCGTATTCGTACAACAAGCCAAGAAGGGTGTTTTCTTGTGGTTCTAGGCTCTCATCTCGCAACAGCTCTTGCAATAAATTTTGTGCTTTTGCTGGATCGCGCAAACGGCTGGTTGGCAATGCCAGCATAATAGCAAGCTTTGTACGCAAAACTAGGCTGTTTTTGCTTTCTGCCAAAGCCTGATTGTTGCTTGTGTATACCTTTTTCTGCGCATCTGGGGCAAGGTTTGAGTAACTCTCAATAAACGCCAGTAGCTCATCCAAGCGCTCGCGCTTTCCGTTAATAATTTTAGTGATACTCTCGGAAAGCCCGCCGTTGTTAGGTTTCACGCCACCGCTCTTTGCAACGCATCCACTTAACAGGGTTAGCAAACAACACAATACTAATACTTTTAAACGCATTACTTCCCCTATATTCCTATTGGCAACTGCACTACGAAATGCGCACCCTGATAATGTGTCCCAATTTCTGGAGGCAACAGGCTGATGTTGCCACCGTGTATTTCTACTAAATCTTTTGCAATGGTTAATCCTAGACCGCTGCTACTAATAAGGCTTTTATTAATTGCAGAGCCACGATAAAACGGATCGAATAATTTATCCTGATCTTCTTTTGCTAAACCTGGGCCACTATCCTGTACCTCAATCATAAGCCATTTTTTATCTCGTGCAGCACTTACTTTTATATGCCCCGCATCGGGCGTATATTTCACAGCATTGGAGATTAGATTATCCAAAATGATCGTAAGTTTCTCACCATCTGCAATAACTTCTTGCACGTCAAAGTGTGTTTCAGTTTCGATTTGTTTGTTACGAATGCTCAGTGCGTGCGCATCAATCACTTTGTTGATTAAGCTGGGAATCTCAAGCCCTTGCAAGTTAAGTTTTGGCTGTAACGCCTCCACACGGGTGTAATTGAGCAAGTTTTCAATCATTTTTTGTAAACGCACACTATTGTCACGCAAAATGTGTGTGATTTCTGCCTGTTGTGTCGTTAGCGCGCCACCAATACCATCGTTTAGCAACTCGGTAGCTTCTCTAATCGCAGTGAGTGGCGTTTTAAGCTCATGCGAAACATGTCGCAAAAATTGCTGCTTTTGTATGTTCAAATCTTTAAGCTCTCCGCGTAGCCAATCTAAGCGCTGACCTAAAACGCGCAAATCGCCAGGCCCGTCAATCGAAATCGGCGCATCAAGCTGACCTTCGCCAAGGCTGCGGATTGCATTGTCCATGCGCCTAATCGGGCGTGCGAGTAAAAATGTTATCGCAGCCGCCATCAGCAAGGTTAAGGGAATTAGCACCAAACTTTGTAAAAACAGATTTCTTTGCGTTTTTAGTGCTGCACGGCGCAGTTGTGTTGAAGCACTATCAATCGCGCGATTGTTTTCGCTAATAATTGCCTCAATTTGTTGTGAAAGCAAGTCAAAATTGTCTAAAAATCCAAGCGTTACTGCATAGGTATTTTTGGCATCAACAATATCAATATTTAATTGCTTTGTCTGTAGAGTCAGCGTGTGTAGTTTTTCTTGCAGAGAAGTATTTGTGGTGTGCTGCTCTAATTGCATGGTGGCCGCATTAAATTTGCTATTGGCCTGCTGATAATTGCTGAATAAAACATCGTCTTGCAGCACAAAATATTGCCTAATACCACGCTCCATCAAGTGCAATTGTTCTTGTAAAACCCGACCTGCGCGTGTGGTTTCTACCGCATTAGAGATGGTCAATTCACTTTGTTTTGCCAGCTTGTCGAAGGCAATATTAGCGTTAATAAACGCCAGCAAAAGCGGTAAAGTAGCGAAGGCGAAGCCTATCAGCAACAACTTTAAAAAAGAACTGGGATAGCGAATTCGCAAAGCTTAACTCTCAATTTTGGGCACGCGTTTTTGGTACATTCAACATCTAGTATAATGCCAAAATGCAAATTATTTCACTCATTGTTGCCATGGCGAAAAATCGTGTAATAGGCATCAACAACACTTTACCTTGGCATTTGCCAGAGGATTTGAAGCGATTTCGCGCATTAACGACAGGTCATCACATCATTATGGGGCGAAAGACTTATGAATCGCTAGGACGTTTGCTGCCGAATCGCGTGACGGTGATTGTGACGCGTAATCACAGTTACATAGTGGATGGTGCACTAGTTGCACATTCCTTGGAGGCTGCAATTAAGTTGAGTAAAAACGATGATGAAGTATTCATTATCGGCGGCGCGGAGTTGTATCAAGAAGGTCTAAAAGTCGCGCAGCGGCTTTATATCACAGAGGTGGATTTGGAAGTAAAAGGCGACGCGTTTTTTCCTGATTTTGACTTGAGCACTTGGGAAGAAACTGCGCGTGCAACGCACGCGAGTGAGAAGGGTTTTGAGTTTAATTATTTGACCTATAAACGCATATAGTTAAAGCACATGCTCTGAGAGGCTTATAGATATTGCCTCTAAGGGCGGGTTTTTTACTCTCGCACGCAATCCACATAGTAAGTTGATTTTCCATCTACCATGCCTTTTACCAAACCGTGCACATCCGTTTCAAAGCCTGGAAAGCGTTCGTTAAATTCGCGCGCGAATCTAAGATAATTCACAATAATTTTGTTAAATTGCTCGCCTGGAATTAGCAATGGGATACCAGGTGGGTAGGGAGTTAGCAACACCGCGGTAATGCGGCCTTCCAAATCCTCAATGGGCACACGGTCAATATCACGGTGCGCCATTTTAGAGAATGCATCTGTAGGTTTCATGGCGGGAACCATGTCCGATAAATACATTTCAGTGGTCATGCGCGCCACGTCGTTGGCTTTGTAAACATCGTGAATTTGCGTGCATAAATCGCGCAAGCCCATGCGTTCATACTTTGCTTGTTTTTGAACAAATTCTGGTAAAACTTTCCACAATGGCTGGTTCTTGTCGTAATCGTCTTTAAATTGCTGCAAAGCCGCCACCATTGTGTTCCAGCGGCCTTTGGTGATACCGATGGTGAACATGATAAAGAAGGAATATAAGCCAGTTTTTTCAACAATCACGCCATGCTCGGCCAAATATTTGGTGACAATTGCAGCTGGAATACCAAACTTATCTGAGAAGTTACCATGAATATCCAATCCGGGCGTGATGATGGTGGCTTTAATCGGGTCTAGCATATTGAAGCCTTCGGCCAAATTGCCGAAATCGTGCCAAGCCTCGTTAGCCTTCAAAATCCACGCGTCGCGCTCTTCTATACCTTCTTCGCTTAAATCATCAGGGCCCCAAACCTTAAACCACCAATCGGCACCCCATTCTTCGTCAACTTTTCGCATGGCGCGGCGGAAATCCAGCGCCTCTTTGATGGATTCCTCCACCAATACTTTGCCGCCTGGCGCTTCCATCATGGCAGCCGCTACATCGCAGCTTGCTACAATTGAATATTGCGGACTTGTTGACATATGCATCAAGTAAGCTTCGTTAAACACATCGCGGTCGAGCTGGTGATTGACTGCATCTTGCACCAAAATTTGTGACGCTTGGCTTAAGCCTGCTAATAACTTATGTGTAGATTGCGTGGAAAAAATCATACTGTCTTTGCAACGCGGCCTGTCTGCGCCAATGGCATGGTAATCACCATAAAAATCATGAAAAGTAGCGTGAGGCAACCATGCTTCATCAAAATGTAGCGTGTCGATTTTACCGTCGAGCATTTCTTTAATTTCTTCAACGTTGTAAAGCACGCCATCGTAAGTGGACTGTGTAATAGTTAGCACACGCGGTTTGGCATTTTTATCAGTAGCAAAAGGATTTTTGGCAATTTTTTTCTGAATATTTTTCCACTCAAATTCACTTTTTGGAATTGGTCCGATGATGCCAAAGTGGTTTCGTGTTGGCATTAAAAACACTGGCACAGCACCGGTCATGATAATGGCGTGTAAAACAGATTTATGACAATTGCGGTCTACTACAACGATATCGCCTGGCGCCACGGTGTTGTTCCACACAATCTTGTTGGAAGTTGACGTGCCATTGGTGACAAAATATAAATGGTCGCAGTTATAAATACGTGCAGCGTTGCGCTCAGAGGCTGCAAGTGGGCCAGTATGGTCGAGTAATTGGCCAAGTTCATCTACAGCGTTGCAAACGTCTGCACGCAGCATGTTTTCGCCAAAAAATTGATGAAACATCTGCCCAACAGGCGATTTTAAAAACGCAACACCTCCCGAGTGACCTGGGCAATGCCATGAGTAAGAGCCATCGGCAGCGTAGTGGGTAAGGGCTTTAAAAAACGGCGGTGGAAGGCTGTCTAAATACGTTTTAGCTTCGCGAATAATCAAGCGTGCCACGAACTCTGGCGTATCTTCGTTCATGTGGATAAAGCCGTGTAGCTCGCGCAATACATCATTGGGAATGTGGCGGCTGGTGCGGGTTTCACCGTGTAAAAAAATTGGGATTTCTTCATTGCGGTAGCGAATCTCTTGCACAAAACCACGTAATTGGTTTATAGCTTCAGGTTTTTCTTCGACAATCTCTTCGTCGTCAATCGACAAAATAAAGGCCGAAGCGCGACTTTGCTGTTGCGCAAATGATGTTAAATCCCCATAACTGGTCACGCCAAGCACCTCAAAACCTTCTACTTCGATGGCTTTTGCAAGTACGCGAATGCCTAAGCCTGAGGAATTGTCAGTACGAAAATCTTCGTCGATGATGACTACTGGAAACTTAAATTTCATCTTAACCCTTAAATTTTAGGTAGCGTAACGCCAACCTGCCCTTGATACTTGCCGCCACGGTCTTTATAGCTTGTTTCACACACATCGTTATCGTCTGCCTCAAAGAAGAGCACTTGCGCGCAACCCTCATTAGCGTAAATTTTGGCAGGTAGTGGCGTTGTGTTGCTGAATTCTAGTGTCACGTAGCCTTCCCATTCAGGCTCAAAAGGCGTGACATTGACGATGATGCCGCAACGTGCATACGTGCTTTTACCCAAACAAATGGTGAGCACATTGCGCGGAATGCGGAAATATTCAACTGTTCTAGCAAGCGCGAACGAATTTGGTGGAATGATGCAATAATCTGCGTTCACTTCCACAAATGAATTTGGATCGAAGTTTTTCGGGTCAACAATCGTGCTGTTGATATTGGTGAATAGCTTAAATTCTTTGCTACAGCGAATGTCATAGCCATAGCTTGAAGTGCCATAAGAAACCATGCGTTTGCCATCGGCGTTCATTTTCACTTGATTAGGCTCAAATGGCTCTATCATGCCATGTTGCTCTGCCATGCGGCGTATCCATTTGTCAGATTTAATGCTCATAGTATTTAATTTGTTTTATGATTGTTAAATGAACTGCATTATAAGATGAATGTGTGCAAATTGGCGGACATTTAGCTTAAATTTTAGGGAGATTTTGATGCTAAAACTAGGCCCAATCTTAAAGTTTTTAGGGTGTGAAAGTGGCAACTGGAGCTTGAGTGTGCTTGCGGTGGCTGCAGACTCGGATGTCGAGCCTAAGTTAGCGCTGTCTAGTGGTAAGTTGATAGCGACAAGTGAAAGCAAATCGCTCATTTATACAAAATCGACCCTTTGGCTTTGGCGGTTTAATGTGCCCTTAACTCAAAGTGGACAGACAATTCAATACTCACTAAACGATAAGTTATATCATATAAACGTTCCAGCTAAAGGCAAAAGCCCAGCAATTGCTTATGCATCATGTAACGGGTTTTCCGACCCCAAGCTGATTAGCAAAGTGGCGGACCAAAATGCTTTGTGGAAACGCATGAAAGCTTTGCACGATGGCGCAGAAACAATTGGTAATACACGCTTTGGTCCCTGGCATTTGCTTTTGATGGGCGGCGATCAAATATATTCAGATGCGATGTGGAACAGCAAAAATTGTCCTAGACTCGCTGAGTGGGCGGCATTAAGTTGGGACAAGCGCATCAGTCGCAGTTTTACTGCTGATATGCGCATAGAAGTTGCGCGACATTTTGAGAGTACTTATATTGCGCGGTGGTCGCAGCCTGAAATGTCAGCGGCGTTTGCAAGCGTGCCTAGCATAATGATGTGGGACGACCATGACATTCTCGACGGCTGGGGTTCCTACTCTTATGACATTCATAACTGCGCGGTGTATCAAGGTATTTTTAACATTGCGCGAGATTATTTCAAACTATTTCAACAACATAGCATCGCTGCGATGCCAGCCAGCACTTTACCAGAGCAAGAGGCTTTCAGCCAAGCTTATCGCGTTGGAGATTTGGGTTTGCTAGCGCTCGATATGCGAAACGAGCGCTTGCCACATAATCCAGCGGATGAGCAGGGGCATTTGCTTCCTGATCAGGTGATGAGTGAAAAAAGCTGGAATGCAGTTTATAAATGGATGGACGCACAAAAAGATTTGACGCATTTATTAGTGATGTCGAGCATTCCCGTAGTGCACCCAACCTTTGATTTGCTGGAAAAAATGCTAGGGTTTATTCCTGGAAGACAGGAAATGGAAGATGATTTGCGGGACCAATGGCGTTCACAGCCTCACATGCAGGAACGTTTACGCTTAATTCAGCGTTTATTTCGTTTCTCTGCAGAGAAAAAGTGCCGAGTGACGATACTTTCTGGCGATGTGCATGTAGCCGCGGTTGGTGTGCTGCAATCTGATCGCAATGACGTGCCGCCCAACGCATGTGTGATTAATCAGCTGACCTCATCTGGCATTGTGCACCCTGCGCCGCCCGCCATGGTACGCTACTTTCTGGAGCAGGCTTGCAAGCTAGTAGAAACAGTGGACAGAGGCATTACAGCAAGTATGTATGAGTTTCCAGCAACAGCACGTCGCATTATTGGCGCACGCAATTTTTTAACTTTGGAGCCAGATGCACAAGATAGGATTTGGGCGAATTGGTGGGTTGAGAATGAGCCAACACCGACGACGAAAGTCGTTCATCCAGTGCAAGTTAAACAAAACAGCATTGAGCCAATGTCGCCCAAGTAAATTAGTGTTTATCGCCACCCAATTCAATTGAGTAACGCCAGAACTGGTCTTCGCTTTCGAAAATCACTTTCGATTCGATTGGATCACGGCTACCTGCAACATATTGGTGCACGGGTGATTTATCTTCAGCCCAAGTTTTGACAATTGGGTCGATTAAGCGCCATTGCGCCTGCACTTCGTCAATGTGTAGAAATAGTGATGGGTCGCCTTCCATCAAATTTAGCAACAAGGTTTCATACGAATCTACGCTGTCATCATCTTTTTGGCGGGTAGGGCCATCGATATTCAAAGTGCGTGTGGCAATATCTAGACCGGGTACTTTGCTTTGAATTTCAAATTTAATGGTTTCTTTTGGTTGAATGCTTAAAATGAGCCAGTTTTGTTGCTGGCTTTCTTTTAAGACTATAGGCGCTTTTTTAAAGCGAATTGAAATCGCAGTATTACCCTCGTGCATACGCTTGGCTGTGCGCACATAAAAAGGCACGCCTTTCCAGCGCGGGTTATCAATAAAGAGCTTCATTGCGGCATAGGTTTCTACAACGCTGTCATGGCCTAATTCTTCAATATAGCCTGGCACGCGCTCTGAGTGGCCATCGCGGGCAGGCACGTGCCCAGCAGCGTATTGCGCACGAAAAGCCTGCTTGCCAAAATTATGCATGTCAATCGGACGAATAGATTGCAATAACTTTACTTTTTCAGCTCGAATACCTTCTGGTGTGAAATCTTTTGGTTTTTCCATTGCAACCAATGCCAATGTTTGCAGCAAATGGCTCTGTGCCATGTCGCGAAGCGCGCCAGTGCTGTCATAAAACTGTGTGCGATCGCTCACACCAAGGGTTTCATTGTTGGTGATTTGCACATGGTCAATATGTTCGTTATTCCAGATTGGCTCAAACATATGGTTGGTAAAGCGCGTCAGCATAATATTTTGCAGAGCAGATTTACCTAAATAATGGTCGATGCGGTAAATTTGGCTTTCCTTAAGGTGCTTGGTAATCGAGGCTTGCAAAGTAATTGCGCTAGCTAAATCTGTGCCAAACGGCTTTTCAATGAGCACGCGACGCCAGTATTTGTTTTCATCCACCAGACCTACACTTGCCAATTGCTCAACCACTGGGGCAAAATCAACAGGACGCACTGAAAGGAAATACGCGAAATTCTGCGGGAATACTTTTTCGTCACCTAATGTCGCGCTTAATTTTTTAAAAGCATCTGGATCGGTAGGTGGGTTTGCTTGGTAATGATTGCGCTCTATAAAGCGCTTAAATACAGCTTCATCAAGCCCGTTGTAGAATTTTTCTTCCAGCATTTTGCGAATATCAGCGCGCCAAGCGTCCAAACTTACTTCTTGACGGCCAACCGATAAAATTTTCATTTTTTCTGGCAAACGGCCAAGAGATTCCAGGCGGTATAGGCCTGGAATAAGTTTAACACGTGATAAGTTACCGCTCGCGCCAAACAATACGAGGGTGCAGGGATCAATTTTTGTAGTCATTTTTCAGCCGATAATCATGAGAGAACAAGTATAATTATACCAAATGCAATTGCATCGCTTAAATAAATACACAAATTCCTAGGATTTTTCGCAAATGACTCAACAGCAAGCCACACGATGGCACAGTTTTAACTCGCAACTAGCAATTAACCAAGCTGTGGTTAAGCGCATACTACAAGCAGCCGAAGAAGCAATTCACAATCGCGGTAAATTTCTAATTGTTTTGGCAGGGGGAAGCACGCCCAAAGCCATTTACGCGTTACTTGCAAAAGCCGTTGCAGATTGGTCTAAATGGCATGTATATATTAATGATGACCGTTGCTTACCCATAGACCATGTGGACCGCAATAGCAAAATGGTGGATGACGTTTGGTTAAGTCACGTGAGCATTCCTAAAAATCAATTCTATCCAATTCCGTGTGAGCTAGGCCCTATTGAAGGCGCAAAAGCTTATACAAAAACGCTCACCAATGTTGGCACCTTCGATTTAATGCTGTGTGGCTTGGGCGAAGATGGTCATACAGCGAGTTTGTTCCCCGACCATGTTGTAGATAACAGCGCAGACGCAGTGCCGGTATTTGATGCGCCAAAACCACCAGCAGAGCGCGTAACGATGAGCCAGAATCGGCTAAATAATACGCTTGAAACCATGTTTTTAGTCACAGGTGCGGGCAAGCAAGAGGCGGTGGATAATTGGCGAAATGGTGTGTCTATTCCTGCAACACTTATCATGCCAAAGCAAGGAGTGGATGTGTATTGTTTTGGGGTGAATTTAAACTAAAAACATATGCCCTATGAGCCAATATCCATGTATTTCTCTGGGCATTTTTTTAAGTGTTCTGAATCACAATGTTGGGAAACTTGCTGCTGTGATCTAAACTCGCATTAGCAATTTTAATCGCCGCTTTACGTGCTATTTCTTTGTAAGTTGCCGCAATTTTGCTTGTTGGGTCGGATATCACGGTAGGTTTCCCACTATCTGCTTGTTCGCGAATCTTAATATCCAGAGGTAAAGAACCAAGTAATTCAACGTTGTAATCCTTGCACATAAGCGCGCCGCCGCCGCTGCCAAATATATGTTCCTCATGCCCACAGTTGCTGCAAATATGCGTGCTCATGTTTTCTACAATTCCTAAAATCGGAATGCCAACTTTCTCGAACATTTTCAATCCTTTACGCGCATCTAGCAGGGCGATGTCTTGTGGTGTGGTGACAATAACCGCGCCGGTAACGGGTATTTTTTGTGCAAGCGTGAGTTGAATATCGCCCGTGCCAGGCGGTAAATCAATCACCAAATAATCCAAATCTCGCCATTTAGTGTCTCGTAATAATTGCTCTAAGGCGCCCGTGACCATTGGGCCGCGCCATACCATTGGCGTATCTGTATCGACTAAAAAGCCAATACTCATGGCTTGAATGCCATGCGCTTCCATGGGCTCGATACTTTTGCCATCGGCACTGTCTGGGCGTCCACTAATGCCGAGCATTTGTGGTTGGCTAGGACCATAAATATCAGCATCTAGCAAGCCAACGGTTGCGCCTTCAGCCGCCAAAGCCAAAGCTAAATTGACGGAAGTAGTCGATTTACCTACGCCACCTTTACCAGAAGCCACAGCTATCACGTTTTTTA
>JBJXDT010000131.1:0-11180 GCA_046153505.1 Methylophilaceae bacterium
TTACCAACATTGCACTGACCATATTGCAGATAGTTACTGGATTCTTAGCTCACTCTCAAAGCCTGATTGCGGATGGAATTCATTCTCTGTCTGACCTTATCTGTGACTTTCTCGTTTTATTTGCAAGCCATCACAGTAACAATCCTGCAGACGAGGGACACCCTTATGGGCATGGTAGAGTTGAAACTGCTGCATCATTTGCCCTAGGCGCAATCTTGGCAATAACTGGTGGGGCTATCATGGTTGCTGCTACGCTAAAACTAGAAAATATTCATCAGCTTAATACTGTTTCCTCGGCAGCATTATGGGTGGCAGCAATTGCAATAATTGCAAAAGAAGGACTGTTCAGATATATGTTGCATGTTGGAGAAAGGTTACGTTCGCCAATGTTAATAGCAAATGCTTGGCATGCTCGGTCTGATGCTGCTTCATCCTTAGTAGTAACTGTAGGCATTGCTGGCAATTTGCTAGGATTTATTTATGCCGACTCAGTGGCAGCTATCGTAGTTGGTTTCATGATTGTTAGAATGGGTATCGTTTTCGCCTGGGAAGCTTTTCAAGAACTTATTGATGCAGGCCTGTCACTTGAAGAAGTAGATAGCATTCGTCAAACCATAATTGACACTTCTGGTGTTAAAAGTCTCCATGATTTACGAACTAGAAGAATGGCACATCGTGCTCTAGTAGATGCACACATATTAGTTGATCCACGTATTAGTGTATCTGAAGGACATAGTATTGCAGAACGAGCTAAAGGACGTGTGCTTAAAGCTCATGCTGATGTTTTAGATGTATTGGTGCATATTGATACAGAAGATGGACTTGATCATGATACTTACGCATTAAAAATGCCAGACCGTGTCAGCTTATTAGTTGAATTAGCCCCCTTGTTAGATAATCTGCCTGAACCGCTACGAGTAGTTTTTCAGTATGTACCTGACAAAGTAGAGGCAGAAGTGTATTTTTCCTATTACCAATTCAGTAATATTTTCACATTACTCAAAATCCAAGAGTACTTAAACAATCGAATCATGAACCATCAATATTTTAGTTCAATAAAAATAATCTGTGAATTTTCAGAGTTTATTGATTCAAATCCTCATCAATCCAATACTTAGTTCCTTTAACTGTTGCTTGCAATGCTAATCCACTCTTGGTGATTTGGTATATTTTAATGTCATTAACTAGGGCCTCTCCACCAACAGCGCCTCCTTTTTCTGCAGCCTTGGCAGCAGCGTCTGCATGCCCACCAAATTCCCATCCATTGCTAATAAATTTATTCATGGTTTCAAGGTTGTTAAAAATGAAAACTGCACGAAAATCCTTAACCCCTAAACCAAGTCCTATTCCAGCTTCTCCCATTTTCATGTAAGTTTGCTTATTTGTTTTGTTGTCTTCTACGACACCATAACCTCCACTAAAGCTTACGAAAATGATATTTACATTGGCGTTACTAAATACGGCATAACCTGGTGCAGCACTAATTTCAGCTTTAGCCTGTGGATGAATTTTATATAGCTCCGTCAAAACATCATTTTTCATAGAGAGAACTGCTTGTCGTTTATCCTGCACAGAGCTACTACTAGTCGTAGCGCAACTAGTGAGAATCAAAGTCATTAATAGGCAGGCTAAACTCATTACCAAACGCTTCATTATTTGATCTCCAAAAGTTTATTAATAGTAGTAATAACTAAACATTGTACAGTGTGTTGCTATGTATGCTTGTTTGAAGCTAAAAGTTTAGTTTTGTGATGTTGCCGAATTATTAAAGCTGAAGGTCCGTTATTTGGCCGAATATTGCCATATTATAGTTAACAGCACCAACGAAATAGTTTCAACACCAAAAATATTCAAAGCTAGTCCGGATAGCGGTTTGCTCTGGCGAATGAAGGGGTATGGCAGGGGTGTGTTCAACCGTAATTCAATTAACCACAATGCTTTCATCATGCGATCGCAATGTGACCTAATAATTATACTGAACGACTGTTGAACGGATGTTGATAGCTCGTAAAGAAGAGTTGTTACTAAGGATAAATAAAAAAGCTAAATGCTTAGTTAAAATTATTTCAGTGTAACCCGAGGCAGAAATGATAAAGGGCTAGCCTTAGCTAACCCTTTGATTTTTATGGCGCGCCCGAAGAGATTCGAACTCCTGACCCCTTGGTTCGTAGAGGGGCTATTTGGTAAATTATATTAATTAAATCAATACCTTGTAAATCTCGCCAAATTTATTTACAGCCCCAAACAGTATGAATTACATACTAATTAGTCTAATAATGCCACAATTTTGCTACGTTTGCTGCCTGCTTTCGGCCAGTTTTTGCCCTACGTTAACCTAATTGAATTACCCAGTAGCAGAAGGACAAGCGCCCAAAAATATCAATCATAAGCTACAAAAGTAAAGGACTCAGACTTCTCCGAGTCCAATTATATGGTGGCCCCTCTGTGAGTCGAACACAGTACCAACGGATTAAAAGTCCATATCAGACATCTAGCACTGGATTGGCTTACATGACTATTTCAGTCCCTCAAAATCTCACTCTTAATACAATTTACTTCAAGTAAATACACGGTTCAATTTATTATTGCAGTACTGAGAATCCCAGCAATTCAATTAAGTCTAGTTTTTGAATGCACAAATTACATTGAACAAGGCTATGTGTCTACCTAACCGTAGGTAGTCCACACTTGTAACTTTTCAAACACCATCGGACTCAGTTGATAAAGATGACTATGTCGACGCTTCCTAATGTATAACATTTCGATGTATTAAAACACGATTAAACTTAGATATTCACTCAGGCCTGCCTATAAATTCGAACTCTTCTGTTTCCGACTTGCATGACCCATGTATATTTGTGCCACGATACTGGAATTCACAGTTTAAAATACTGCCCTTATCTGATTGTAATCTGCTTTGTCCAGCCCGAAGATACTTCCCCCATCCTCGCTTATAGTCTTTGTACTTTTTACTACCTATGCCATAGGCGCTAGCGATTTTTGCGCTTTCATCGACTTTTGATGCTATCCATTGACCTCGGTAGGCTTCGCCATTTCGGTCAATAGCAATGGTGCCTGAACTGTTGCCCTCAAATGCTAACACCGCCTTCCCAACAGGCTGGCCATCAGGGGTTTGTAGTGCAATATCGTGGGTGCAGCTGATCAATACTATTGCTAATCCAGAGATAAGTAATAAGCGCATAAAAAATCCTTTTTTGGTTAAGTAATTTAAAGTCTATTTAATTTTCATCTAGTGTCATAAGTTAATGACCATGTTTGTGTTTATGTTCGTGCTCATGGTCACTTTGTGTTGTATGATCATGTCCACCACAATCTTCAACCTCAATTTGAATCGTTGAATGACTTATCTTGAAATCATGTTCTAACTCATGTGCCACTTCTGCTTGAATCTTCTGGGCAGCACTTACATTTTGTTCAGCAACTAGGATATGACAATTACATGCAATCAATCCTGATGAAACGGTCCATACATGTAAATCATGTACATCCAGAACACCTTTTACTTCTCGAATCGCTTGTTCCACTTGATTCAACTCCATGCCAACGGGAATGCCTTCCAAAAGCATCTGAATAGATTCAGTAAAGATGCTCCATGAGCTCCATAAAACGAGCAGTGCAAAAATAATGGAAACGATAGGGTCGGCAATAAACCAGCTTGTGAATGCAATGATAATGCCTGCAATGACTACACCCAATGAAGCAGCAGCATCACCTAACATATGTAAATAAGCGCTACGGATATTCAAATCTTCTTTTGCTGCAGAGGCTAACCACCAAGCGATTCCTGAGTTCAACACAATTGCCAGTAACGCTACCCATATCATTGGACCGCTTTGTACATGTTCTGGCGTTTGTAGACGCTGAATGGCTTCCCAGAAAATCACTATCGCCATTACCACTAAACCAACCGCATTGACTAATGCTGCAAGAATGCCAACACGGTGATAACCGAATGTGCGCTTGCTATCTGCAGGCTTAGTCGCAATCCATAATGCAAAAGCCGACAGCGCTAATGCCAAGGCATCTGCAAAGTTATGGCCAGCATCCGCCATCAGTGCGAGGCTATTAGATTTGTATCCAATGAGCGCTTCGCCTAAACAAAAGGCGAATGTGATTGCGGTTGCGAACCACATTTTATTACTGGATATTCCAGCACCATGTGAATGTGAACCTGACATTTTGTAACCTCAATTTATAAATAGTTTAATTAAAGCGATTTAGAAAATAATACTAAGTCATTCAATCAGGCCTATCCTTGATCATACTGTAAAACATAGGCAATAATATGAGTGTTAATAAAGTGCTGGTGATTAGCCCACCAATCACTACTATCGCCAATGGCTTTTGGATTTCTGAACCTGGTCCGGTTGCAAACAGTAAAGGTACTAAACCGAACGCCGCGATAGTGGCTGTCATCAATACAGGACGTAGTCTACGTTTAGCGCCTTCCACGACAACCATTTTCAATGCCATGCCTGATGCTTCAAGCTGATTAAAATAGCTCATCATCACTACGCCATTCAACACTGCAATACCCAACAATGCGATAAAGCCTACCGATGCAGGTACAGATAAATACTCTCCAGAAATCCACAGTGCAAATACACCGCCTATCATGGCAAATGGAATATTGGTTAAAATGAGTATGGTTTGTTTAATCGAGTGAAAAGTGGAGAACAGCAGCACAAAAATCAGCAATATCGCGATAGGTATCACTATCGATAGCCTAGTTGCAGCGCGTTGTTGGTTTTCGAATTGTCCGCCGAACTGAATACGATAGCCCGTTTCTAGTTTAACTTGCGCAGTGATTTTTTGCTTAGCATCTTCTACAAAGCTCACCAAATCACGCCCTTCCACATTGCTGGTGATGACTACCATGCGGCTGGCACGTTCACGGTCGATTTTTACAGGACCTTCTATACGTTCTAATTTTGCCAATGTGGCCAGTGCTACGCTCACGCCATCATTAGACGTAATACGAATATTGGCAAAATCAGCAGGTGAAAGGCGCAAGTTTTCCGCACCTTTAATGACTAAAGGTGTGCGACGGTCTGCCTCTTGCACAATGCCAAGCTGTAAACCTTCTACTTGCATGCTTAGAGCATCTTGAATGTGCATAATATCGAAACCCAACCTACCTGCTTTTTCACGATCAATATTCACTTGAAAATACTGCACGCCACTATTTTGTGGCGTGTACACATCTTTTGCGCCGTTAATGCCTTCTAATATAGTTTTAATTTGTTCAGCTTTAGCCTCTAACACTTTTAAATCAGCCCCATATACTTTAATTGCTAAATCGCCACGTACGCCTAAAATCATCTCATTCACACGCATATCAATGGGCTGGGTAAAGCTGTAATCAATCCCTGCAAAATTCGCCATGACCTCGCGCAAGCTGGTAATAATGTCTTCTTTATTTTGTGTGCGCCATTGGTCGCGCGGTTTTAATATGACGAAATTATCGGTTTGATTTAAACCCATAGGATCTAAACCTAGCTCATCAGAACCAGCACGCGAAACTACCTGCGCTACTTCTGGCACGTTTTTTAAAACAGCCGCCTGCACGGCAGTATCAACCGCCACCGTCTGCGTTAAGGTAATAGAGGGCAGTTTTTCTGTGCCTAAAATAATATCGCCTTCATCCATTGTCGGCATAAAGGTTTTACCAATTTGCGTGTAAACGCCTGCTGTAACCAACAACAAAACCATCGCGATGCTAATGACCAGTTTGCTGTGTCTTAAAGCCCACTTTAATGCAGGCATGTAAAGTCGCGTTGCGTGCCTCACCAACCAAGGCTCTTGGTGTTGCTTGGTACTTAATAGCATGGCTGCAAACACTGGGATAACTGTAAGCGACAATAGTAACGATGCGGCTAAGGCAAATACAATGGTGAGTGCTACGGGTGCAAAAAACTTACCTTCTAAGCCTTGTAAGGTGAGTAGCGGTAAGAACACGATAATAATAATGGCAATGCCCGACAATACAGGTACGCTAACTTCTTTTACCGCGTGCAAAACTAACTCTCGCTTGGATGTTGTGCCGACGTGGTGTTCTGCTAGTTTAGATTCCACATTTTCAACCACGACCACAGCAGCATCTACCAGCATACCAATGGCAATGGTTAAACCACCCAAACTCATTAAATTGGCGCTAATGCCAAAATAGCGCATCAACATAAAAGTCACTAGCGCAGAAAGCGGCAACACTAAGGCAACGGTGAGCGCAGCGCGAATATTACCTAAAAATAGCATCAGCAACACCATCACCAGTATAATCGCTTCAACCATCGCTTTTGAAACGCCATGAATGGCGCGATCTACCAAACTACCGCGATTATAAAATATGTTGAGTTTTACACCTTTTGGTAAAGTAGGCTCAATTTCAGCCAATTTAGCAGCCACGCCTTTAACTAGTTTTTGCGCATTTGCACCTCGCAAACCTAACACCAAACCTTCAACTACCTCTCCTTGTCCATTGTGACTTACCGCGCCATTACGCGTCATAAAACTTATATTCACGCTGGCAATGTCTTTCATTCTCACCATTGAACCAGTTTCAGCTTTCACCACCGTATTCAAAATATCATCTATCGAATTAATGCGTCCTTCTGAGCGCACAATAATAGCCTCCTCGCCTTGGCTTAATCGCCCCGCACCGTCGTTACGGTTATTCGTTTCTAGGGCAGTTTGCAGGCTATCCAGCGTAATGCCGCGCGCTTGCATAGCACTTAAATTGGGTATTACCTCAAAAGTTTTGGCTTTGCCGCCGAGTGCATTGACATCTGCCACACCTTCTAGCGCGCGTAATTGTGGGCGTATCACCCAATCTAACAAGCTGCGTTGTTCGGTTAAGTTTAAACCGCCGCCTTCTACCGTAAACATCAGCATTTCACCCAAAGGGGTAGTCATCGCCGCAATGCCACCAGTAGCGTCACTTGGTAAATCGCCACGTACCGCATTAATACGTTCGGCCACTTGGTTACGTGCCCAATAAATATCAGTACCATCAGCAAAATCAATCGTAATATCGGTTAAGCCATACTTAGCGACCGAACGTAGCATGGTTTGATTGGGCAAGCCCAATAACTCAACCTCAATCGGCGCAGTAATGCGTGCCTCGATTTCTTCTGGTGTTAAACCAGGTGATTTCATGATAATTTTTACCTGTGTACTCGCTACATCGGGAAACGCATCAATCGGTAGCTCTTTGGCGGCATACAGTCCACCGCCTATCAAGCAGATAGTAAGTATGATGATGAGTAGCGGATTTTTAAGTGAAAATTCAATAAGCTTATTCATCTTCCAATCCCCCCATACCCAGCCAACTCGCTTTAATGGTGGCTGTGCCTGTGGTTGCTATTTTTTCTGAGCCACTAAACTCTCCCGTTATTACACTTGTTTCACCTTGCGTGCTTAAAATTTTGACTGGACGTGCTTCAAAACCATTGTTTGCTTGTACAAATACAACAATGCGTGATTTTGAATTGACCAAGGCACTGCTGGGTAGTGTAAAGCTACTTTCAGTGTTATTCGGCGCTATCATGGCATCCACCATTTGGCTAGGGAACAGATTCTCTGCACCTTGCTTCACTTCTACACGCACAATAGCGGTTTGGTCTTGGCTACGCATGCTTGGCAGCATGGAAATCACTGATCCTGTTGCGTCCAACCCTTTAATACTCACTACCGCGCCTTTTTTAATATGACTGTTTTTAATATCTGCTAATGGCACATGAATTTCTACCCAAAGTGGGTTAAGTTGCGCAATTTTTAATAATGGCGTAACCGAATCAATACGTTGTCCTTGTGTTGCCATCTGTTCTAGCACTACGCCTGATATGGGCGCAACCAATGTCATGCCATTTTGATAGCTGCCACCTTTTTCAAGTTGATTAATCGCACTGTCACTCATGCCAGAAAGCTTAAGTAACTGGCGGTGTTCGTTAGTTTGAGCTGCCGCCTCAGTATGGCTATTTTGTGTACCTTGTAAGCGTTTTTCGGCAATGATGCCATCCTTAAATAAAGCCGCGTCACGGTCTAACGATTGTTGTGCCAAACGTTTTTGTGCGCTACTTTGCAAATATTCGCGTTGCATAATAATAAGTTCGGGGCTGCTAATATGCGCCAGCACTTGCCCTTTTTTAACCGTTTGGCCAGCACTAACTTGCAATTGGTCAATCAAGCCAGCGTAAGCACTACTCACCATCCTTATCTGATTCACTGGCACCACCACTTCGGCAGGGTAGGCTTGACCAATAGCCTCAGTGGCCGCTTGTAGCTTAATCGTTTTAATGCTTAAATTTTTCTGTTGCAATGGTGTCATTTTAATGATGTCAGCAGCGAATACTTCGTGACTAACAATCACTAAAAATATGAAGTAAATAATTGTTTTCATGGTAATTCTCCTACTGCTTGGTTATAGCGAGCAGTGTTCCAGAGTTGTTGAATTTGTTGGTTTTTTAAAGTGCGAGCGGCATTAAATGCCTGTGTTTGAATACGTATTAAATCGCTTAAATCGAGCTCGCCTAATTGAAACGCTTTGCGCGCAATGCCTAAGCTCTGTTCTGCAATCGCATCTTGCTTGGTGAGCACATCCAGTTGCAACAAACCCACTTCTAAATTATGTTTAGATTCGTGCATAGCGGCGGCCAGTAAGATTTTTAACTGACTTAAATTCACCTGACTCTCGCTATATTGCATTTCAGCCGCCGCCCGCAATGGCGCATTGCGAGTTTCTGCCTGCAATGGGATATTCAAGGTGATACCTATGCTATTGTTGTATTCGGTATCACTTGCGCCGCGTAAACTACGTGTGCCTAGCGTGAGCGTAGGGTTATCGCGTGTTTCTATTTGCGCTAAATTGCGTCTTTCTGCGCTTAATTCAACTAGGACGTTAGCATCTTGTAAAGCGGGGTGGCTATCATCTACTTCACTTTTAGCAGATTGCTTTTCAGTAAAATCAGCAGGTATTGTTTTTAGGCCTGTCAGATTGAGATAGCGAAATTTGGCATGTTGTAATTGCGCTTGGGCTTCAATTAATTCCGATTCAGCTTGCAAGGTCTCGGTTTGTGCAATTAAAGCATCTTTTTGCGCCAGATCACCAAACTTCACACGCTTTTCAATATCGGCTTGCAACTGGCTTGCAGATGCATGTTTTGATTGTGCAATATCAGCCAAACCTTGCATGAGTTGAATATCCCACAAGGCATCGCGTACTATGCCAGTTAGTTGCAAACGTATATTCTGCGCATCAGTGTTGATATTTTTTTCTGAAACTGTAGCTATTGCCTCGCGCGCCTTGCGTTGCCCACTCAACCAAATGGGTAGCTCTACACCAGCTTCCCACTCTGTTTCACCGTTACGGCTTAACAATCGATCATTCTGATTGCGTAATATCACTGCTGCCGCACCTGGCAACAAACTTTTGGCCTGAATTTGACGCGCTTCCAGTTCTTGTCTTTTTGCATTTAACAGCTGACTGTTTGGGTAATGCGGAAGTGCCTGCTCAATTAAACTATGAAGGGTAAGTGAATTATCGACCGTTAACTTATCTTCATGCGGTATGATTTCCGCATGCAATAATCCACTATTAAAGATAAATACAGCGAATAAAGACCATACAAAATATGGGGATTTAAACATAAAAACTCCTAACTAAATCAATTGGTTAACATTAACCAAAGTGCAAAAAATGATTGATTAGGTTAGCGAGGTGGCGCGCGGGAAGGGAGTAGCGAATAAGCGATTCGCTGATAATTTGCAGTTTGAAAAAGAGGTGGTAGAAATAATTTTTTAAAATTGAACAATATTAATACGAAACTAAATAAAATCGCCATTAAAGCAATTTCATCCGCTAACACTGTTTTAATGCCTTTGGCAACTGTAGTGATTGCGCCAACCATTTGATTTTCACCAACATGTGTTTGACTAAACGCATTATCAACACTGTTTTGATTGCCGACTTCATCCGTGTGAAAGTGAATAATGTGCTCTTTGAAGCTATCATGCCCAAACGCATGCGCGTGAATAAATGGCGCAACTATCTGCAAGCAGATTAAACACAATAATAAATATTTTTTTACAATTTTTTTCACAGCATAATCGTACGCGATGTAAAATATAATGGCAACAAACTTATAGTGGAATGTTAAAAATAGCTTTTAGCGTCCAATCATTTGCTTGATTTGTCCAGCCACGGCCCAAGCCAATATTCAAATCGTGGCCAAACACTTCGGTATCGGCCGTAATATAGGTTTCTTGAACGTGACTACGCATATTATCAACCGCGCCAAAATCAGAATAATTTTCTATATTAATCCAGGTTTTTTCAGTAAATTTATGGCCAACTTTAATCGCAGGCTCAAAAGTGGGCGTGTGGTCGCTGCCAGAAACCGCAAAGCCAAGAATAGGGTTAACTGTAAAATTCCAAGCTTCTGTTCTATAACCAATTATGGGGCGCGCTTCTAGATTCCAGCTTTCTTCTGACGTACGATGTGACACTTTGCCCAACTCAAAATTAATGCCCCAATAACTACCCAATTCTGCGTGCTCAGCCAAATATTTTAGACGCAATTTAACACCTTCTAAGTACCAATCGCCATTACCTGAGCGTATTGCAGGCAAGTATAAACCTGCCTCAAGAGTTTTAGTGAGACCATAACCAAACTCGGGTGTAATACGAAAGTTATGATTTGCAGGAATTTCTTTTGGATAACCGCTATCTTTAATGCCAGAAATCACATAGTTCATGTGTACATCCACATTAAGCTCACCAGGGTGGTTTATCGCGTCATCGTAGACTTGAATTTCATCGGCAGATGCCGCAGATGCGTTAATTGGTAACGCAAATGCATATAAAACCACACTTAAATTCAGTTTGGATTTTATTAATCCTTGCTGTGCATGTCTCGTCTTCATTTAACCTACCCATACTATAATACTATTATATAGGCTAGATTATATCTGGAATAGAAATACTGAGCTATAATGCTCATAGCTATAATTTAACTACTTTTTGCGCGACTTTGTTATGGTCTAGTTTTCTGCAACAATTAGTTAGAGGCATTTGTTGCGTTTTTGTTGTCTTGCTTCATATTCTACAGGCGAAATATTGCCTAATGTTGAATGTCTTATTTTTTGGTTATAAAACGATTCAA
>JBJXDT010000132.1:0-42937 GCA_046153505.1 Methylophilaceae bacterium
ATTCAAAAAGGCGCATTTCTCATTTACCAAGAAGGTAGCCTAGTTATTCGCGCCATTCGCGATTACTTTAGTGCTGATATTGGCGAGATTCTAATTGATACGCCTGATGTGCACGAACAAGCTGTCCAGTTTATGAACCACGTGATGCCAGGAAATGTGGCGCGCGTAAAGTTGTACCAAGACGAAATTCCACTGTTCTCGCGCTTTCAAATTGAGCACCAAATTGAAACCGCATTTGCACGCGAAGTACGCTTGCCTTCAGGCGGCGCGATTGTGATTGATCATACCGAAGCTTTAGTTTCGGTTGACGTCAACTCTGGTCGCTCAATTAAAGGCGCAGATATTGAACAAACTGCATTTAACACCAATATGGAAGCGGCTGAAGAAGTTGCTCGACAGTTGCGCTTACGCGATTTGGGCGGTTTGGTAGTGATTGACTTTATCGACATGGAAAGCCAAAAAAATCAGCGTGAAGTCGAAAACACACTGCGTGACGCATTGCATGCAGACCGCGCACGTGTGCAAACTGGCAAAATCTCACGCTTTGGATTGTTAGAACTTTCGCGCCAACGTATGCGCCCAAGTTTAGGCGACACCAATCACGCCGCATGCCCACGCTGTTCTGGCACTGGCCATATTCGTGGCATTGAATCTACCGCATTGCACATTTTGCGTATTACGCAAGAAGAAGCAATGAAAGACAATAGTGCGATTATTCAAGTGCAATTGCCAGTCGAAGCAGCGACTTTCTTGCTCAATGAAAAACGTGCTGATATTCACAAAATCGAACAGCGTATGGGCGTAGAAGTGATTTTGATTCCAAATATTCACATGGAAACGCCTAACTACAGCATTGTGCGCATTAAATCGGATGATGTGAATGAAGACAGCGCAAAGCCAAGTTATAACATGGTAGAAATTCCACCTGAAACTGCATATATTCGCAATATTGGTGAGGATTCAAAACCAAGTGCGCCTGAAGCTGTTGTAAAAGGTATTCGTGCTGCCACTGCTGCCCCTATTGTTGAAGAAAAACCAGCAGCGCCTGCAAAATCTGCAAAAGTTTCTTTCTTGGGTCGAATCAAAAAATGGTTGGGCGCAGATTCTAACTCTGGCGAGGTGAAGCAAGAAGAAAAATCAGCAGAAAATAATCAGTCTCGAGACAATAATCGTGACCGTAATCGTAATCGTGACCGCAATCGTAGTCGTGAACGTGATCGGAATCATCAAAACAATCGTGACCGTAATGATAGACAGCCACAATCGCAGCAACAAGGGCGTCCAGATCGACCACCTCGCCCAGATAATGCGCAAGCAAATCGCAATGAACCCCGTAATCAGCCGCAAAATGTTGAAAAGCCAGAAAACGTGTCTCCTGCAATTTCGCAAAGTACGCCTACTGAAGGCGCACCTCAACGTGAGCGTAGCCGCCGTAGTCGTGGTGGACGCAATCGCAACAAAAATCGCGACCGCGACTCAAATCGCAGCACGAACCCAGAAACCGCAGCATTTGTTGCCAATGAAACAGTAGTAGCGAACACGCCTGAAGTTAAACAAGAAGCGACTGCGCCAGCGCCAAAACCAGAGCGCGTTAAAAAGCCAGCAAAAGTTGAAGCTGTTGTTATTGCAGAAACTGCTCCAGCAGAAAAAGCCCTAGCAACTGAAAAGCCAGCAAAAACTAAAAAAGCACCTGTGAAAAAACCAAAAGTCGCTAAACCTTTAGATTTAGCTGCGAGTGGCTTGCAACTGGTAGAAACTAAAAATGAAACAAAGCCCGCAAAAGCTAAGGTCGAACCAGCAAAACCAAAGGCACCACGCAAAGCACCAAATTGGAAAAAAACTGAAGATGCGGCGAAAGCAGACGCACCTTTAGTGATGGTAGAAACGCAAAAGTAGTTTTAATCTGATTTGACCCCCAATAGTTAGACATATGTCCAACTATTGGGGTGCAGTTCATGATTGCGGCTTTTTTATTTCTCAAACTTTAAAATTAATTTCTCAACGTATTGGCCAACCAAAATCCAATTGCTGTCATCAACAAGCTACCTAGCACATGACTTAGAATATGGGCGCCAGCCCATGCGTACTCTTGTTTATTTAGCAAAGTAAAGGCTTCTGCTGAAAACGCAGAAAAGGTCGTTAAGCCGCCTAATAATCCAGTCATCACAAACAATCGCATTTCATTCTGCGTGGGTGTGGCTACAAAGTACGCAAGCGCTGCACCCATTAGCAAGCCACCACCTAAGTTAACTATCAGAGTTCCTAGTGGAAGTACACTAGCATTGAATGCAATACTTAGGCCCCAGCGTATCCATGCTCCTAATGCCGCGCCAGCACCAACTGCTAGCCATTGACCAACGACCATTTGTTTACTCCATTTAAAATATTTGAACGAATAGCTCTATAATACTGAAAAAAGCCCACAAACAATCATTTTCGTGAGAATCATTTGAACGTTTTATTTGCCACATCGGAAGCATTTCCTCTCATCAAAACTGGCGGCCTTGCCGATGTAAGTGGCGCACTACCAAAAGCGCTAATCAATTTACCAGATTTTGAGGGTGACATCAAAATACTAATACCTGGCTATACATCGGTACTAGAAAAACTTCAATCCATCAAAAATGTTGCTAGTGTTATCGCACTTGGTCAAATATGTACGCTAGTCACAGGTAAGATGCCTAGTACGGAACATGGACGAGAGCTTGAGGTGATTGCCATTCAAAACGCTAAGCTTTATGAGCGCATTGGCGGGCCTTACAATGACGAAAATGGTGTTGATTGGACAGATAATGCGCTCAGATTTGGCGTGCTTTCACGCATCGCTAGCTTGCTGTGTAGTAAAAACTCCCCGCTCAAAAATTGGCAGCCAGATCTTATTCATTGCAACGACTGGCAAACTGGCTTGGCACCTACCTACATGAAGTTGCTCGATCACTCAACCACGATATCTCTTTTGAGCATACATAATATCGCTTTTCAGGGTTGTTTTGATGCAGGCTGGTTGAAAGCATTAGAGCTACCTTTAACCAATTTTAATATCAATGGATTTGAATATCATAAGCAAATTTCTTTTTTAAAAGCGGGCATTTTTTATGCAGATAAACTCAGCACCGTGAGCCCGACTTACGCTCAAGAAATCCAAAGCAGCGCTTTTGGATTTGGTCTAGAAGGCTTACTAAAGACGCGCCGCAATGATTTAACTGGCATATTAAACGGCATTGATACACACGAATGGAATCCCGCAACTGATGCACTTTTACCTAAAAACTTCAGCGCCAAAGACTTAACTGGAAAAAAAATTGTAAAGGAGGAGTTGCAACAACAACTTGATTTGCAAATTGACGAAAACGCCCCTCTACTTGGCGTTGTCAGTCGATTGACACATCAAAAGGGGCTAGACCTTCTGCCAAATATTATGCCCAACTTAATAGAAAGCGGCTGCCAATTCGCTATTCTAGGCAGCGGCGAAAAAACATTAGAAGCTAACTTTATCGCGCTTGAGGAGAAATACCCGACTAAGGTCAGCGTGAATACTGGATACCATGAACACCTTTCACACAATATTATGGCGGGTGCTGATATGTTTGTAATGCCTTCGCGCTTTGAGCCCTGCGGGCTGAACCAGCTCTATGGTCTAGCGTATGGCACGCCGCCCATCGTCACAGCTACTGGCGGCTTGGCAGATTCTATTTGCGACACGAATGAAATGACCCTGAAAAATAAAACTGCGACAGGATTTGTCATGGAAAATGTCACAAGTGCGTCACTTTTGGTCACAACACAACACGCCATTGCATTATGGAAAAACAAAAAGAATTGGCGAATGGTTCAAGACAATGGCATGAAAAAGCGGGTAGATTGGGCTTCTAGCGCGAATTTATATTTAAAACTGTATAAAAATTCTCTAAGGGAGTTGGCTACAAAAAAACTGGCATAGAAGATGCTTGTATGTAATTGAGCTTCTCCAAAGCTTACTCCTCCTCCCTCAGGGCGTCTATATGACGCCCATTTTTTTACTATCATTTGACAATAAAATGCTCGCGGTAATATTTCAATTCGTCGATAGATTCGTATATATCTGCAAGTGCTTCATGTCTACTTGCTTTTTTAAATCCTGAATAAATCTCAGGCTTCCAGCGACGCGCCAGTTCTTTAAACACACTGACATCTAGGTTTCTATAATGAAAATAAGCTTCTAAATCAGGCATATAGCGCGCCATAAAACGTCTATCCTGACAAATCGAATTTCCGCACATGGGCGACTTGCCTGCAGGCACATACTGTTTCAAGTATTCAATCATCTGCGCAGTGGCTACAGCTTCATCCAAAGTTGAAGTTTTCACTTTATCAATTAAGCCACTACGACCGTGAGTGCCCTTGTTCCAAGCATCCATGCCATCAAGCACCGCGTCACTTTGGTGAATGACCAACACAGGCGATTCACCAAGCACGTTCAACTCGGCATCGGTGACAACAACAGCAAGCTCTAAAATACGGTCTGAATCTGGCAATAAACCACTCATTTCCATATCTAACCAAATTAAATTGTCGGTATTAATGTGATTACTTTGAGCTTGCATCATGATTTCCATTAAAATAGCGTTATTAAGGTAGCGTGCGTGAACTAAGTTCACAAAAATGCTTCACAATGTACATATTAACTTAATTTAGAAAAGTCATGGCATCTACACTCACCCTTATTTTTATTGCACTGCTGGTTTTAACAACAGCGACCAGAATATGGCTAGGTTCGCGACAAATTGCTCACGTACAGGCTAATCGGGCAGCTGTGCCCAGCGCTTTTGTTGAAAATATTTCGCTGGAAGCTCATCAAAAAGCTGCAGATTACTCCAGCGCAAAAACCAAACTAGCTTTGTACGAAGTGGCTCTGCAAGCCTTATTTTTAGGGGTACTCACGCTTGGTGGCGGCCTGCAATGGTTAGATAACTTATGGCGCGATTTTTTGCCAAATCACGAGATCATTCGCGGTGCTTTAGTGATTTGTAGCGCGATGATTATCAGTAGCATTATTGACTTGCCGTTTGATTATTACAAAACATTTACCATTGATGAAAAATTTGGCTTCAATAAAATGACACCCACCATGTTTTGGACTGATTTGCTCAAACATAGCTTAGTGGGAATCGCGCTTGGTGCGCCTATCCTGTTCGCAGCGTTATGGCTAATGCAAGATGCGGGGCAATATTGGTGGTTTTATTTATGGCTGGTTTGGAGCGTATTTAATATCGTCATGCTCGCGGTTTATCCAACTTTCATTGCGCCCTTGTTTAACAAGTTCACCCCACTTGCTGACGAAAGCTTGAAATCACGTATTGAAGCACTTTTAATCAAGTGCGGCTTTAAATCACAAGGCTTATTTGTGATGGACGGCTCCGCACGAAGCAGCCACGGCAACGCCTATTTTACGGGCTTTGGCAGTAGCAAACGTGTTGTTTTTTTCGACACCCTGTTAAGTCGCCTGAATACAGAAGAAATTGAAGCCGTGCTTGCACATGAGCTAGGTCATTTTAAACATCACCATGTGATTAAGCGCATTGCATTGCTGTTCTTTGCGAGTTTTTTAGGCTTAGCATTGCTCGGCTGGCTTATTAACCAAACATGGTTTTACAACAGCTTAGGCGTTAGCACACCAAGCAATTACATGGCGCTGATTTTATTTCTGCTGGTTTCGCCCGTGTTTATGTTTTTGCTTCGCCCTGTAATGGCGAGTTATTCTCGTAAAAACGAGTTTGAGGCGGATGATTATGCTGCAAAAAACAGTAACGCTAAACACTTGGTTGAAGCACTCGTGAAGCTTTATCGCGATAACGCTTCTACGCTCACGCCAGACCCACTACATTCGGCTTTTTATGATTCACATCCACCTGCAAGTATGCGAATTTCAAAGTTGGCAGCGTATACTGCATAAATCATGGCAAAAATTGTTTTTTTACTCACTTGCTTATTAAGCTTTAATGTATCTGCTAACGAGTTATTTGCTAATACAGACGTAAAAGCGGGTAAAGCGCTTATAGAGAAAAACTGCGTCAGCTGCCATGCTTCGAGCTACGGCGGCGATGGTAGCGAAATTTACAAGCGTGAATATCGCAAAGTTAAAACGCCAAAAGGATTGGTCGCTCAAGTGCGTGCTTGCAATACCAACCTCGGCCTGAAGTGGTTTGACGATGAGGAATTGAATGCTGCCGCATATCTAAACCAAATGTATTACAAATTCGAATAGATGCTGGGCTTAGTGGTTGCTGCGTTTGGTAAACGCTATGAAATTGAATTAGCTGATAAAAAACGTATAAGCTGTGTAACCCGAGGGAAGAAAACTGATTTAGCCTGCGGCGACATCGTCAAAATCAAACTAACGGACACCGCTGAAGGCGTTGTAGAATCCAGTCAAGCGCGCACTTCGCTGCTTTATCGTAGCAGTGCTTATAAGAGCAAAATCCTTGCTGCAAATGTTACCCAAATCGTCATTGTGCTTGCTACCCAACCTAGCTTTTATGAGGCCTTGCTCAACAGATGTTTAGTGGCTGCTGAAGCGGCAAAAATTAATGCTGTCATTGTGCTAAATAAATGCGATTTGCCCGATTCATACGACGCAAAAATAAAACTAAAATTGTATGAAGATTTAGGTTACGATGTGGTGCACATTACTGCAAAACAAGCTATCACGCCGCTTTTGTCACTTTTAGAAAATCGTCAGAGCGTTTTGGTTGGACAGTCTGGCATGGGCAAATCCACGATTATCAACGCCCTACTCCCGCAACAAAATGTGCGCACTCAGGAAATCAGTGAGGCGTTAGACAGCGGCAAACACACAACCACTGCGGCACGCTTGTATCACCTAGATGCCCACAGCGCATTAATAGACTCTCCTGGCTTACAAGAATTTGGCTTAAATCACTTGTCAACCGAACAATTGGAATTAGCGTTTATTGAATTTAGACCTTATTTAGGCCATTGCAAATACGCAAACTGCAGGCATATGCACGAACCTGATTGCGCAGTATTAGAGGCAACGAATAAGGGCATAATTTCGGCACGCAGAATTGGTTTTTATCAAGAACTGGCAAAAGAACTGGTTTTTGGCGCTAATTTATTAAAATAATACAAGTAGCCTATTCCCACGTATCACATAATCTATTAGTATTTAGGCATAACAAGGCATTTGAATGGTGTTTCAGGGGGGACGGATTCAAAAGAATTCATGTCAGACATAAAAAAAGAAAAAATTGATGTACGAAATCTTTCGCTCGGCATGTTTGTCACTGAACTAGACAGGCCTTGGATTGATAGCCCCTTTATGTTGCAGGGTTTTGTGCTAGATGACCAAGCAGACCTTGATAAGATGCTGGCATTGTGCGAGTTTGTTTATATTGACCGCACCAAATCCATTGGCGTGCATTTCTCGGCTGTTGCTAAGCAAAATGTCGCCATCAAGCGTGAAGGGGCTGTAGTGCGCGCCAAGGCGCCTAGCAAACCTGTGCCAGAATCAATTAAAAAAGTACAGCGCGGCGAAAAAGTGTCTTTTTTCGATATCATGCGCGATCTAAAAAACCAAAAGAAACCAGATTCCCTAGAAGGGGTTAGCGACGAAGGTGTGATTTTCAACCTTCGACATGGTGCCGATACTGCAGCTCAAGCTGCTATTCCTTATGAGTCCAAAGGAAGCAAATCGGAAGAGTCTGCCTCCAAAAGTCTGATTAGTGATATTGGTGGTTTTGTTGGCGGATTATTTAAACGCGAAAAGTTAAAATCCTCTGTAAAAGGGGCGCCACTTGATGAAAAAACTGCGGCAGAAAAACATGAAAGTTATAAAGTCACCATATATGAGCAAGATTTGCCTGTAGAGAATGAAATTGCGGCAATTTATCCAGTCTACGAACAATCACAAATTGCAACACGCGATATTTTTGATGCTATCGCTAATGAACAAGAAGTAGATATCACCGCCGTCAGCGAAGTACTGGATAGCATGGTGGAAAGTATTGGTAGGACACCAGACGCCTTGATGTGGCTGGCAAAACTTAAGCAAACTGATGACGATGCCTACAACCATGCGTTGAATGTATCTATCACTTTAATGGCTTTTGGCAACTTTCTCGCGCTTTCAAAAAAACAAATTAAAAACTTAGGTCTTGCTGGGTTGATGCAAGATATTGGTAAAGTGAAACTTTCGGCAGATATTATGTTGAAAAAAGGAAAACTCACAAAAGAAGAGTTCGACTATGCAAAAATGCATGTGGAAGAAAGCTTAAAAATTCTAGAAAATACTCAAAATATCAGTATCGAGGTGGTAGAACTGGTTGCGCAGCATCACGAGCGTGTGGACGGCAGCGGTTATCCAAAGCAGCTTCAAGAAGGTCAGATATCCATCCAATCTCAAGCAGCTGGTTTAATAGATACTTATTGTGCCATCACAAGCCATAAAGCCTACGCCAAGGGCGTTTATCATCAGCTCGCTTTAGAAGAAATTCATAAACTTAGCGGCAAACAATTTAGTGAGCAATTAGTTGACCAGCTAGTGCAATTTATGGGCATGTATCCAGTTAGTTCGCTGGTAGAACTCAACACAGGCGAAGTGGCTGTTGTAGTGCAACAAAACCAAGTACGCAGGCTGTTACCGCGTGTAATGGTATTGCTGGATCCAATTAAAAAACGTTATTTGTCACCGATTACATTAAACTTGCTGAATGCGCCAAGAACTGCCTCTGACGAGCTTTATCGTATCACCAGAAGCCTGCAACCTGACAGTTATGGTCTCAACCCAAACGATTTTTTCATTTAGCTAGCAACCTACAATGACAGAAATTGAAGCGTCAAGCGAAAACGTGCATGAAGTTGAAATTGCCTATTCGCCAAAATCGCTTTTAGAAAAAATTAATGCTTACGACCTGACTCAAAAAGCACTTTGTTCCAAACTAACTGTTAATTTAATAAAATTATCTGCAGTCGAGAATTTAGAATCAAATCCCGTAGATGGCTACATTGCTCAATTCTGCCAGACTCTCAGAGATTGGGAATCCAGTCCAAACTTCGAATCATTTACAGCAAATATTAACCATTTAATATATTTATGGCTAAATGCCATTCAAGATGGCGCAAGCACACAAGTTATTCTTAAGTTGCTTAAATCTTTCGAACTAAAATCTAGTTTCGGTAGGCAAAATTCATCAAAATTGCACCTACTTTTATATGATTTGCTCATTGAATCGATGAAGCAGCATGAACAAGCCACGCTTGAATATGCCTTGAATTATGACTCGAACACCCAGCTTCCCAATACAATTCAAATGATTAAGGCTATCGATCTCGCATACAGCAAAGCCAACAAGGATAGTCTTACAGGTATATTTTCTTTGCATTTCCAAGCAACTAAAAATAAACTTTCCTTATCCAAGCTGGAAGCCTTGGCCTTAAATAAGCAAATTGCTGCTCTTCTTCAGCAGAATATTAGTGAGGATAGCCAATTATATTTTAGCGGCGATTCACAATTTGATCTTTTGATTCCCAACTTAACGAGCCTTTCACAGCTAAATCTGCTTGCTGCAAAATTGAGCCGCGTTTTCGAGCAGATGTTGTTTTTGAAATTTCAATCCATTTTAGCCACACCTTTTATTGGTTGCTCATATACCTACACCAACGCACATTCTCCCAGCGATCTTTACAATGACGCCAAGCTAGCTTTAGATAGCGCGATTTTGAGGCAACAACCTTTTGTAATTTATAGCGAAGAACTAGAAGAGCAGCTATTAGAGCAAAACAGTATAGAAGCTAAAGTGCTGGAGGCATTTGCAAGCGACAATTTGACCTTATTTTTCCAACCTATTGTTAATCTCAAAGACGATAAATGCGTTGGCGCTGAGCTATTACTGCGTTGGTCTGAGAAGTTTGGAAGCAATGTATATCCTAGCCTCACCATAGAAATATTAAACAAAGTAGGAAAAGGCAAATTATTTACGCGTTGGCTGATCAACTCAGCATGTCGTTTTGCAAGTGAGTTAGCACATGAGCATCATTTAAAAATCTATCTCACGCTCAATTTACGTGCAGAAGATTTATATGATACTGAATTACCTCATTTGTTATTTCAAGCAATTACCTTATGGAAGGTCAAACCAACTAGCATCATTCTTGAAATTACGGAAAATGGAATCTTGGAGTACAACGAAAGCTCCACATCCGTCATCAATCAACTTGCTGATAATGGCTTCAAATTTGCACTGGATGACTTTGGTACCGGCTTTTCGTCGTTATCGCGTTTACGTGCAATGCCGATTGATTTAATTAAAATTGATCAATCCTTTGTACGCGATATTACGCAATCTAGAGACGATTATGAGATTGTACAATCGATTGCGATGCTTGCAAAAAGTCTTGGCAAAGAAGTTTTAGCAGAGGGTGTTGAGACCAAGGATTGTTTAGATTTAATCAAAAAATTAAAAATCGACAAATGCCAAGGCTACTTTTATTCAAAACCCATGCCGTTTGAACAATTTATAGATTGGGCAAAAGCGCATTAATTCTAGCCCTGCTATAATAAGCACATGCAGATTACTACCCGATTAGAGTTTGATGCGGGTCACCGCATCCCTCATCATAAAAGCCAATGTCGCAACTTGCATGGGCATCGATATGCTCTTGAGATCACCCTAAGCGGCGATATTATAAGCAATTCACAAGCCTCAGAAGACGGCATGGTGATGGATTTTTCTGATGTAAAGCAAATTGCTAAAAAAAGCGTAGCTGATGTTTGGGATCACGCCTTTTTGGTGTATGTGCAAGACACTGAGGTGCTTGCCTTTTTGAATACCTTAGCCAATCACAAAACTGTTATTTTCCCCACGGTGCCCACTGCAGAAAATATGGCGCAAGAAGCTTTTAACATCTTAAAAAATCAATACCTAGACAACTATGGCAATCATCTAAAGCTAGAGCGTGTGCGATTATATGAGACGCCCAATAGTTGGGCTGATGCTATAGCTTAAGTCCTTGTAATACTTCATGCAAACCCTTTTGCCAAGTTGGTAGCTGAACACCAAACACAGCATTTAGTTTACCAGTATTCAATGTAGAGTTGGCAGGTCGCGCGGCAGGTGTTGGATAGTCTATTGTGGTAATCGCAACCACATTATCTACTTGCGTTTTTAAGACTGGCCAAGCCCTGCTTTCATCTAAATCATTATATTCATTAATAATTTCTGTTGCAAACCCATGCCATGAGGTGCTTCCAGTATTGGTAATGTGATATACCCCTGTTTGTGCAGGGCTGGATAAATCCCATTGATTAACCAATACCACCAGGGCCTTTGCAATATTTTCACTGCTGGTAGGCGCGCCAAACTGATCCCCAACAATCGTTAATTTTTCTCGTTCAGACGCAAGGCGTAGAATTGTTTTTAAAAAGTTCTTACCATAAGCGCCATACACCCAACTAGTTCTCAGAATAAGGTGTGGTAACCCTACTGAACGAATCGCATCTTCACCAGCCAATTTACTTTTACCGTAAATATTGATGGGATTTACCGCATCCGACTCAACATATGGCGTACTTTTTTTGCCGTCATAAACATAATCCGTTGAAAAATGAATGATTCCAGCGCCAAGAGTGGCAGCCTCTTCAGCTAATATTTGTGGTGCTGTTGCATTAATGGCAAAGGCAAGCTCAGGCTCACTTTCTGCTTTATCTACCGCGGTATAAGCTGCTGGATTAATTATTAAACTAGGTTTGATTTGTTGTACAAGTCGTCTAATAGCATCAGCATCAGTTAAGTCTAATTGCTCACGCGAAACTGCCACCAATTCATGTGCGGACAATTTATCTTTGAGCGAATTGCCCACTTGGCCATTAACACCTGTTAATAAAACTTTCAATATAATTCCAAATTAATCGAATTTTTTAGCGTCCGTAAATGACAAGCCAGCCAAATCTTTAGCAGACAACAATGGTTCCCCATCTAACGGCCAAGCAACTCCGACCGATGGGTCATCCCACTTCAAGCTACACTCAAATTGGGGCGCATAAAAATCTGTAGTTTTATACAAAAATTCTGCACTTTCTGAAAGCACTAAAAAGCCATGAGCAAAGCCAGGAGGAATCCAAATTTGCCGCTTATTTTCTCCCGAAAGATATTCGCCTACCCATTCTCCAAAAGTTGGTGAAGTAACACGCATATCCACAGCCACATCAAACACCTCTCCCTGAGAAACGCGAACTAACTTGCCCTGAGCCTGTTCAATTTGGTAATGTAAGCCCCGTAACACGCCCTTAGCTGATTTTGAGTGGTTGTCTTGCACAAAATTTGGTGCTAACCCTGTTGCCCCTTGAAAAACTTTTGCATTAAAGCTTTCAAAAAAGAAGCCCCGTGCGTCTCCAAACACCTTTGGCTCAAACACAATAACGTCTGGAATTTTAGTTTTTACGGCTTGCATTAAAACACCTGCTCTGTAAGCACTTGTTTTAGGTATTGACCGTAGCCATTCTTGGCATATTTATTTGCCATTACTTCCAATTGTGATGCATTTATGAAACCCATGCGGTAAGCAATCTCTTCAGGACAAGCAATTTTGAGCCCTTGACGCTTTTCAATCGTTTGTATAAAAGTACCCGCCTCAATCAAGGAATCGTGCGTACCGGTATCTAACCAAGCCATACCACGCCCCATCACCTCAACCAGTAACTCGTTGCGCTCTAAATAAACACGGTTTACATCAGTAATCTCAAGCTCACCACGTGCAGATGGTTTGAGGTTCTTTGCAATTTCAACAACGCTGTTGTCATAAAAATAAAGTCCCGTTACTGCATACCGCGATTTTGGCTTAGCTGGCTTTTCTTCTAAACTAATCGCTTTGCCTACTGCATTAAACTCCACCACACCATAGCGTTCAGGATCATGCACTGGATAGGCAAATACGGTGGCACCCGATTTCCGCTGTGCGGCACTTTGTGCCATTTGCGCAAGCTCGTGCCCATAAAAAATATTATCCCCTAGTACTAATGCACACGGACTGCTCCCAATAAAGACTTCTCCGATAATAAATGCTTGCGCTAAGCCATCTGGAGAGGGTTGGACTGCATAGCTTATCTGCATGCCCCATTGTTGACCATCGCCAAGCAAATCTTTAAAGCGTGGAGTGTCTTGCGGAGTAGAAATTACCAAAACCTCACGTATGCCTGCCAACATTAGCGCAGAGAGCGGATAGTAAATCATCGGCTTATCGTATACAGGTAAAAGCTGTTTAGAAACGACCTGCGTAGCAGGATACAAGCGCGTACCTGAACCACCGGCAAGTATGATACCTTTCATGCTAGTGTTTGCCATTACGCGAGTTCCTCTCCACGTTCATTATAATTTTTATTGAGCCAATTTTTATATTCGCCAGTGGTAACGTGTTGCACCCATTCTTGGTTTTCTAAATACCATGCTACCGTTTTCTGAATGCCCGTTTCAAAGGTCTCTTCAGGCTTCCAGCCAAGCTCTCGCTCAATTTTACTGGCATCTATTGCGTATCGCTGGTCATGTCCTGGCCTATCTTGCACAAAGGTGATTTGATCACGATAACTGCCATTTGCTTTTGGTTTGGCTTTATCAAGCATATCGCAGAGCGTATGTACCACCTCTAGATTGGTTTTTTCATTCCATCCACCAATATTGTAGGTTTCACCCACTTTACCAGCTTCTAAAACGCGGCGAATAGCGCTGCAATGGTCACCAACGTACAACCAATCTCGAATGTTGCTACCATTTCCATATATCGGCAAAGGCTTCCCATTCAGCGCATTATGAATTACTAGTGGGATAAGTTTTTCAGGGAAATGATATGGTCCATAATTGTTTGAGCAATTAGTTGTCAACATTGGCATGCCGTAAGTGTGATGATAAGCACGCACTAAGTGATCAGAAGCTGCCTTGGAAGCTGAATAAGGGCTGTTGGGCTCATATGGATTCGTTTCTTTAAAAGCCGGATCACTGGCGCTTAATGAGCCATATACCTCATCGGTTGAAATATGCAAAAACCTGAAGGTCTCTTTATCTTCATCTGGCAACCCTCCCCAGTAGGCGCGAACCTCTTCAAGTAGATTGAAGGTGCCGACAATATTCGTTTGAATAAACTCGCCTGGAGCATGAATTGAACGGTCCACATGACTTTCGGCAGCGAAATTTAGCACTGCGCGCGGTTGGTGAGTTTTAAGTAGATCAGCTACAACAGCCTTGTCTCCAATATCAGCATGTACAAACACATGGCCATGGTGGTCATTAATTTCAGCTAAATTCTCTAAATTGCCTGCGTAAGTCAACTTATCTAAATTAACCACCTTACCAAGGTCTATTTTTACCCATGCATTGACGAAATTACTGCCAATAAAGCCTGCGCCACCTGTTACTAAAATACAGTTATTCATGTTTATACCATTTATTTTATACAGCGATTTTAACGGCAAATCTTTACAATTTTATTTTTAGTTGTAGACATCTACCAAGGCAAAACTCCTGTCTTTGATAAGCCTTGCAAGTACTTATCATGAGCTTTCAGCTCGCTGTCGTCCGCCGCCAAAACTTTTAAAGGCGCTTGGTTTTCAAGTTTAGTTGTCTGATCAATCATAACATTTTGATGGCCTAAATCCATCATCAAGCTCTCTTGTCCTCGCGTCATCGCCATATAAACTTCTGCGAGCAACTCTGCGTCCAACAAGGCGCCGTGCAAGGTGCGGCGTGAATTATCAATGCCAAAATAGCTACAAAGCGCATTTAAATTATTACGCTGCCCAGGTCGCGCATCTTTCGCCATTTTTAGGGTGTCTGTTATTTTGTCGCACAACTCTAGCATCGGTTGCATACCAATTCGTCCAAGTTCCATATTTAAGAAACCCACATCAAATGGCGCATTGTGGATAATAATCTCTGCGTCTTTGATAAATTCGACAAGGTTCTGAGCGACCTTAGCAAACAATGGTTTATCCTGCAAAAACTCTAGCGTAATGCCATGCACTTCTTGCGCCGCAAGGTCAATTTCACGCTCTGGGTTTAAATAAACGTGAAAGTGATTGCTCGTTGGGCGACGATTGATCATTTCGACAGCAGCAATTTCAATAATGCGGTGCCCATGATCTGGATAAAGTCCTGTAGTTTCCGTATCTAAAAAAATCTGTCGCATTTAACTAAAGCTCCCACTCAAAAACTGTGCTACTCCCTGATTTGCAAGCGCATCAGCCCGTTCATTCCCATCGTTACCATCGTGTCCGCGCACCCATATCCACTCAATTTGATGCGATTGTGAAAGCGTATCTAGTACTTTCCACAAGTCTTCATTTTTGACTGGTTTTTTTTCGGCAGTGCGCCAATTTTTTGCCTTCCAACCCACAATCCATTCAGTCATGCCTTTTTGCACATAGGACGAATCAGTATAAAGCTTAATTTTGCTTGAACGTTTTAATGTCTCTAAGGCGCGAATCACTGCCGTCAATTCCATACGATTATTCGTCGTATTATCCTCACCGCCACAAATCGATTTTTCATTACCATTATACTGCAGCCAAGCGCCCCAACCGCCAGGTCCTGGGTTGCCTTTACATGCGCCATCGGCATAAATTTCCACGTAGTCATTCATTACTTTTGATTTTCTGTTTTGAGTTGCTTTGGTTAGGCCTGGCCTTTTTGGGACTGTTTACTGCCAATTGTGATTTTAAGGAACTTTTCTTCCAGTTGGGTTTTAGTAATGTCATATTCACAACACGTTTTTTTGCTACGATGAAATATAAGCCACCCATCATCGGCCACCATTGAGCACCCATTTTTTCACAAAAAGAAAAGCGTCTTAGCCATCTTTCGTCGTTAATTGGTGGCTCATAACAACAAAAATGAGCTTCCACAAACTCCAACCCCAGCAATGCCAGCCAGTCTTTTATACGGGATATGGTAAAAAATTGTCCGTGCCATGGATACGCTTCATCCTTACTAAACAAGTTCTTTACGCCCCAAGCACTTATAGGATTAAACCCAGTCAGCAATAAAAAACCTTCAGGCACTAATACGCGCCCTGCCTCACGCAAAGTTTGATGCGGGTTTTCACTAAACTCCAGCGCGTGTGGCAGACAAAGTAGGTCAATACAGTTTTCAGCAAAAGGTAGAAAGTCGCTCTCACAGAGCAATTCGCCAGAACGTTTATCTGCATGAAACAGATTAGGGATGCGCGAATTTTGTAGTAAGTTAATTTGAGGTAATCCTATCTGCACCGCGTTAAACCCAAAAATATCACTAACGCGCGCATCGTACTTTTGCTGCTCCAATTGCAACAAATGCATACCCAGCGTGGTTTCCAACCAATTTTCTTGTGCGATTTTTTGCAATTATTTCAAGTCCAACTTAATTTTATTAGAATGCTTAGGTGTTAAAATACACGCATGTTACATATCCACCCAATTCCCGCGTTCGATGACAATTATATATGGCTTTTGCATAATACGCGTGATGCTGTGGTGGTTGATCCTGGTGATGCGGCGCCAGTGATTAAGGCGATGAAAAATCTTCAACTCAATTTAAAATCAATATTAATCACACATCATCATGCAGACCATATTTGTGGTGTACAGCCTTTGATTGAGCGCTTCTCTCCCAGAGTATTCGCGCCGCAGTATGAGCAATATGCATTCGAACATCATGCATTAGCGGAGGGCGACACCGTTGAATTGCCAGAAATAGAGCAAACATTTAAAGTAATGTGGCTGCCTGGACACACACTGGGGCATATTGCTTATGTCAACGAAGACAGTTTATTCTGCGGAGACACCTTATTTGGTGCGGGTTGCGGGCGATTGTTTGAAGGAACTCCCTTACAAATGTTTAACTCGCTAAACCGCTTAAAAGAACTTAATACAAGCACAAAAGTCTATTGTACTCATGAATACACCGCAAAAAATATTGCCTTTGCACTTACATTAGAGCCTGATAATCTAGATTTAATAAAAAGACAAAATGAGGTTGCCATGGTTCGCTCCAGCAATACACCAAGCTTACCCAGCACCATCGGCATAGAACTCAAGACCAACCCATATTTTCGCTGTGACAAAGAAAATATACGCAAAAATGCGCATGTGGCAGAACATAACGAGCTGTCTGTTTTTACAGTCATTAGAAATTTAAGAAACCATTATTAATCATTGATATACCGAATAATTATTAAGTAGAACTTTTACTTGACGCACTTAAATACGATAGGTATTATCAAGTCTGAAACTATCAGGGCACTTTGTAATGCATGTAAATAAAAAAGCTGAAGCGAAGCTCATGTCGCTTCACAGATATAAAGTCTTGTTTACCGTTTTTAGCGGGCTATTAATCTGTGTGTTTTTTGTTCAGCAAGCAAAAGCTAACACTAACGGCATGGGTGAAGAAGTCGAAGTGATATCTGATGAAGTTAAGAGCGATTTAACTGGTGACCCTATCCAAACCCTCATTAGCAATGTGGATTCTACAGATACCAACCAAAATGATTTATGGGGCCGCATAAAAGACGGATATGCCATGCCAGACATGGAATCCGAATACACCGCTAATCATGAGGCTTGGTATGCCGCCCGTCCAGACTATGTAAAACGTATGGTAGAACGTAGCCAAAAATATCTGTTCCATATCGTCGAAGAAGTGCAAAAACGCGGCATGCCAACAGAAATCGCACTATTACCGATGGTAGAAAGCGCTTTCAATCCACAAGCCTACTCAAGAAGCAAAGCATCTGGCATCTGGCAATTCGTGCCATCTACTGGAAAAGATTTTGGCTTAAAGCAAAATTGGTGGGTAGATAATCGCCGTGACGTGACTGCTGCAACTAGCGCGGCACTGAATTATTTGCAAAAACTGCATGGCATGTTTGGTACATGGGAATTGGCGTTAGCTGCCTACAATGCCGGTGAAGGCACGGTACAACGAGCTATAGAAAGAAACAGACGGCAAGGTTTACCAACCGATTATCAAAGCTTAGATTTGCCCATTGAAACCAAAAACTATGTACCTAAGTTACAGGCCATCAAAAATATCGTGACCGATCCTGAAAAATTTGGCTTAACAATTAACTCAATACCAAATCAACCGTATTTCTCCCGCGTTAAAGCACCGAAACAAATTGATGCGAAATTAGCAGCGCAACTGGCAGAAATTTCACCTGAGGAATTTAGCTCTCTTAATCCTAGCTACAACCGCCCAGTAATTACCTCACAGGGTGAAGTACATCAATTTTTATTGCCAACTTGGGCGGCCGAGCGTTTTACCAACAACTTGGAAAACTACAACAAACCACTCACCAGCTGGCAAACTTATAGCGTTAAGCGTGGTGAGCGCATGGACAATATCGCCAAAAAATTTGGTATTAATGTCAGCCAATTTCGCAATGTAAACGGCCTATCCGACACCAAAAAATTCCGCACAACGCAAGCAGTACTGGTGCCAGCGTCATTTTCCACACACTCTCAACCTATTCAAGATGAGATCAACGATAATACTGACAACATAAATACGGTTGTCACCAGAGATGAAAATGCCAAACTGCAAATCAAAAGCCATAAGGTTAAAAAAGGTGAGACACTCACAGACTTAGCCGACAAATATAACACCAGCAGCACAGTTTTAATGCAAATAAACCACCTGAAATCGTCAAAAATTAGAGCAGGACAAGTCATAAAACTCACTACCAAATCAAGCAACCGAATGAGCCGTAGATCAGCTAGCGATTTCAGAAAAGTGAAAGTAAACCGTAAAGTTAAAATTGCTAAGAATCAAACCCGAAACTTAAAATCACGCGCTCGCACTCGACTGAGTTAGTTTTAAGGTAGAATTTACCTTCCGCACCTAGCCTTTAAATGAAATGCTATCAAAAAGCAGCTACTTATTTGTACTCATCCTAGTGTTTTCGCTTATTGGCTGCGAAAAAAAACACATTAATTCAATTGATTACGACACAAGCTACCCTTCTACAACAGGTGGCACTTTCATAGATGCAACAACAGGCGAACCTAGTGGATTAATCTCAATGATTGCTGGCGAGTCAGCCTCGTCAGCTGTCACCGCTAACATTTTTAACAAACTACTTAAGTATGACAAAAATTTAGATCTGATTGGTGAACTTGCACAAAGTTGGGAAATCTCTGCAGACCAAAAAACCATTACTTTTAAGTTAAAACCAAATATGCAATGGGCAGATGGCAAGCCCCTTACCAGTGCAGATGTGCTATGGACATGGCAAGCAGTGATTGATGATAAAACTGGGAGCCCCTACGCATCTGATTACCAATTAGTGAAAAAAGCTGAAGCGCCAGATCCGCTTACTTTTAAAGTGACTTATGGGCAAGCCTATGCACCCGCATTAGACAGCTGGGCGGGTTTACAAGTGCTACCTATGCACTTACTAGAAGGTCAAGACCTACATACAACCGCATTTGCGCGCACGCCAGTCGGAAGCAGTTACTACAAACTAGACAAATGGGTTCACGGCGAAAATTTGACGCTCTCACGCAATCCTGCATCTGTGCTTGGTCAGGCCAAAATTGACAAGCTTATCACGCGCATCATTCCAGATAATTCAGCGCAATTTTTAGAGCTGATGGCAGACAATATAGACAGCATGGGTTTAGACCCGATTAAATATTCGCGCATTATCCCAGCAAGGCCAGAGTTACAAAAAAAACTTGCACTCTACAAAGAACTTGGTAACGCATATACATACCTAGGTTTTAATCTTAAACATAAACCGTTTGACGACAAACGCGTGCGTTTAGCCATTAATTACGCAATTGATAAGCAAGAAATTATTGATGGCGTTTATTTAGGATTAGGAATCAACATTGCATCGCCTTACAAGCCTGGCACACGTTGGAGCAACCCAAAACTGCAGCCCTACCCTTACGACCCCGTCAAAGCTCGTGCATTACTAAAAGAAGCTGGTTTTGTGGACATCAACAAGGACGGTATTTTAGAACGTGACGGCAAACCATTCTCGTTTGAAATTATTACGAATCAAAATAAAGAACGTGAAAAGTCTGCAGTGTTAATTCAACGCCGTTTAAAAGAAGTTGGCATCGACGTGCAAATCCGTTCGATAGAATGGGCGAGCTTTATTAGCCGCTTTATTAAGACTGGCGATTTTGATGTGGTTGTGCTCGGCTGGAGCTTAGGTTTGGATCCTGATCAATACAACATTTGGCACAGTAGCCAACAGGCGCCTGGCCAGTTCAATTTTATTGGCTACAACAATCCGACTGTCGATAAGCTCCTTGAGCAGGGTCGTTTAGAGTTAAATCCAGACAAGCGTATGAAGATTTACCACGAGTTTTCGAAAGTATTATTGGATGACAGCCCTATAGTATTTTTATCTGCTGGGTATGGGCTTACCGCTATCCATAAACGCGTAAAAGGTATCGAGTTACCTGCACCACCCGCAGGCATTGGATATAATTCTGAGACTTGGTATATTCCAGAGCCCCTTAGGCGCAACGAAATAAGTGCAAATTAAATGTTAAGTTACATTATTAAACGTGTACTTTGGATGATTCCCCTATTAGTCGGGATCAGTCTAATATCGTTCTTTGTCATGCATTTAGCCCCAGGCGACATTACCAATAACGAAGCCAGTTTTAATCCAAAGGCCAGTGAGGAATCAAGACAAAAGCTGCGTGAGCTCTATAATTTGGATAAACCCGTGATTGTTCAGTATGGCTTATGGATTAAGCGCATGGCAACACTTGATTTCGGCACTTCTTTTGCATCACACCACAAACCAGTTTTTTGGCAAACAATTGATAAAGATGGCAACATCACTAAAGGAATGATTCAAGAAGCTCTGCCGATTACATTAATAATCAATATATTAGGGCTCATTATCACGCTAACATTGGCCATACCATTAGGAATAATTGCAGCGCAAAAGTATGCAGGCTGGCAGGACAAGTCAATTACTTTGTTCAATTTTGTAGGTTTTTCCATCCCAGGCTTTTGGTTGTCACTGCTACTCATGTACTGGCTCGGTGTGGTAAATAATTGGCTACCAATTTCTGGGATTCACAGCCTCAATTACGAAGCTTTAAGTACATTTGGTAAAATGAAAGATTTATTAAGCCATTTATTCATGCCTGTCGTTATCCCATCAGTAACTGGTTTAGCAGGCATCACACTGTTCGTTAAAAATGGCATGCTGGATGTCTTGCATCAAGATTACATTACAACAGCTCGAGCCAAAGGACTCAGTGAAAATAAAGTGGTCTATACACATGCTCTGCGAAACGCCCTGCTACCACTTATTACCATCGTTGGTCTTTCTATCCCAGGACTGATTGGTGGGTCAGTGATTGCAGAAACAATTTTCGCGATTCCTGGTATGGGGAAACTGTTTTTTGATGCGGTTACAAGTCGTGACTTCCCTGTGGTGATGGGCATTTTAACCATTGGTTCAGCCCTCACGCTTATCGGCAATCTAATCGCTGATTTGGCCTATGCATGGGCAGATCCGCGCGTCAGACGAGGTGTGGTAAGAGAGTAATGCAAAAAAATATTTTTCTCAAAGCACTATCAAACCCGCTTGCACTTGCCGGCTTTATCGTTATTGTCTGCGTATTTCTGCTGGCTATGCTCGCGCCGCTTATTGCGCCTTATGACCCAGATTTTTTTAACGTCAAAGAAATTCTCCTTGCACCCTCTTTCGCTCATTGGATGGGGACAGATGGGCTTGGTCGCGATGTGCTTAGTCGTATGCTCTACGGCGCCCGTATTTCTCTGCTCGTAGGCTTGGTCGCTGTTGGCATTTCAACCGCTATCGGCATTATACTTGGAGCACTTGCAGGCTACTATCGCGGCTGGGTCGATACCGTTATCATGCGCTTGGTGGATGTAATGCTGTCGATTCCCAGTTTCTTCCTCATTCTCGCCGTTATCGCATTCCTCACACCTTCCATCATCAACATCATGATAGTCATTGGTCTCACTTCTTGGATGGGTGTAACGCGTTTAGTGCGTGCAGAATTTTTAAGCTTAGCTGATCGCGAGTTTGTCATGGCATCACGCACACTTGGCGCAAAAGATTTTCGATTAATTTTTACGCATTTATTGCCAAACAGCTTAACCCCTATTATTGTCAGCTCGGTACTAGGCGTGGCTAGTGCAGTTTTATTAGAGTCTGGGCTAAGCTTTCTTGGCCTTGGCGTGCAGGCGCCACAGGCTTCATGGGGCAACATTTTGACTGATGGTAAAGAGTATATTCAATTTGCTTGGTGGCTTTCACTGTTTCCAGGCATGGCTATTTTAATTACAGTGTTGGGGTATAATCTGCTTGGTGAGGGTTTGCGCGATGCGCTTGACCCAAGAAGTGGGTCAAAAAAATAAAGCACCCTCGTAGCCAATAATAAATGGGGATTTAACATGGGATTTTTAGCAGGCAAAAAAGTTTTAATCGCGGGGCTTTTAAGCAATCGTTCTATTGCATATGGCATTGCCAGCGCGATGAAGCGTGAAGGTGCTGATCTGGCATTCACTTATCAAATGGAAAAACATGCGCAGCGCGTGGCCGATTTAGCCGCAGATTTCGATTCAAAAATTATCTTGCCATGTGATGTAGCCGAAGATGTGCAAATTGAAGCACTTTTCCCAGCATTAGCTAAACATTGGGATGGATTGGATGTGTTGGTGCACTCTCTAGCATTTGTGCCAAAAGCCGCACTCGATGGCGATTATTTAGACACAATTAGTTTAGATGGTATTAGCCGTGAAAATTTCCGTATCGCACATGATATCAGTAGCTATAGTTTTTCTGCGATGGCAAAAGCCGCTTACCCGATGATGCAAGGCCGTAACGGCGCGTTGCTTACACTAAGTTATTTGGGAGCAGAGCGCACCATGCCAAATTACAACGTGATGGGCGTCGCTAAAGCTAGCTTGGAAGCCAATGTACGCTACTTGGCGCAAAGCTTGGGGCATAGAGGCATTCGTGTAAACGCCGTGTCTGCTGGTCCTATTAAAACACTTGCTGCTTCTGGAATTGCAGATTTCGACAAAATGATAGGCTTTAACGAGAAACATACAGCACTGCGCCGCAATGTGACGATCGAAGAAGTAGGCAACGCAGCCGCATTTTTATGCAGCGACCTTGCTTCTGGCATTACTGGAGAAATTACCTATGTTGATGCAGGCATGAACATTACTGCGGCGGGTCAAATTGACTAGCTGTTTGATTAGGCAATAAAAAAACTGACAAATGTCAGTTTTTTTATTGCCTAATCTAGCTACTCTTTGCTTTCTAACAATTTGCGATTGACCACAACCTCTGTTTTTGCTTTTAGTGATTTTCCATAAGCACTAATATACTCTGCCGCGACAGCGCCTTCCAACTCAAGCTCGGCTGTTTTCTTAGTTTCATCATCGGTCAACGCATTTTCAACATGAGAAATTGCCACGAGTGTATAGGCGCGATTACCATCAATAAAACCATCATAAGCTGGCAATTTGCTAGTATTGATTTTGAACACATGCTCCATGACCGCATTAGACAAACCTTGTGCAGTTTTGCGGTCTACCGTTACTGGCTGAATCCAATCTAATTCTTTAACGGTTTCGCCAGCTTTAAGCTTAGCCAGAACTGAATCACCCTTTTCTTTCGCCATTTTCGCAGCTGCCTCAAGCTTCAATAGGGCCTCAATTCCACCTTTAACTTCATCCAAAGTACGTGGTGCTGACGCCTTATGTTCTGCAACACGCGCTGAAACTAAGTTGTTCTGTGATATCTCGACGGCTTCAGTGTTGCGTTTTTCTTTAAGCACTTCATCAGAAAACACCATTGCCATTAACTTATCGTTCTTGAAATATTTACCAATATCCTCACGACTCATCCAGCCAGATGTTTGTATCTGTAAATTTAACTTCTTCGCGACTGGTTGTAGACTTGCAGACTGTTCATACACTGTGTTGCTGAAATCCTCTGTCAGTTCTGCATATTTTGCTTGAGCCTTTTGAAAAATCAGATCGCCTTTAATTTGTGCTTTCATGCTGTCGAGTGACGATGATGCACCTGAAACACCATCTAAGCGAATGATATGGTAGCCAAACTCTGATTCGACTAAATCGCTAATTTGCCCAACTTTCATACTAAACACAGCATCCTCAAAAGGCTTCACCATGGCGCCTCGACCAAAACTGCCTAAATCACCCGCTTTTGCTGCAGAACCAGGGTCTTGTGAGAATTTTGTAGCTAATTCTTCAAACTTTTTAGGATTTTTTTTCAATTGCGCCAAAATATCCTCGGCCTTAGCTTTAGCAGCGGCTTTGTCAGCTTCTTTAGCAGCAACACCAAACGCTATCAAAATATGGCTCGCATGCCGTTGTTCATCGCCTTGGAATTTATCTTTATTCGTATCGTAAAACTCTTTAATCTCCGCATCTGTGACCAAACCGCTTACTTGCGGCACCAAATCATTGGCGGACAACAATACGAACTCTAATTTAACTTGCTCAGGAACTTTAAATTTGTCTTTATGTAACTCGTAATAGGCTTTCACCTGCTCTGGCGTGACTTTAACTTGCGAAACAAAAGATGCAACCTTAATATCGGTGGTACTTACATCACGCTTTTGATGCGCAAATTGCAATGTTTGCTCCGCAACACTTTTAGGCACCATCACCAAGTGCGCCAAGCCTTCGCGCGCTTGCTGCGTAACCATGTCTCCGCGAATACTACTTTCAAATTTTGTTGCAGTTAGTTTGTTTTGGTCTAGCGTTTTTTGATACAAGTCTTCAGAGAATTTTCCATTTTCCTGAAACTCTGGCATCGCGATAATATGCTCGCTCAGCTGTGCATCACTAATTCTAAAGTTAGCATGTTGAATCTCAGCATTGACTAAACGCCTTGTTATAAGGCCATCCAGCACAGATTGCTTGAAAGCTGGGGTTTCAAGCATTGCTGTATCTACTTTTTGTCCCTCAGCCTGCATGCGGTTACGCACATTTTCAATGGCATTACCATATTCCTGAATAGAAATTTTCTCACGACCAACTTTCGCCACTGCCACGTCGTGTCCAGCTTGATTTAAGTAGGAATCAATCCCAAAAAGTGCAAATGGGATGGTAATAAGTGCCAAAATGAATTTAGCTACCCAACCAGTTGTGAGTTTACGAACTGCGTCTAACATAATGTGCTTTCAAAAATCTATTTTGTTGGTCAAAAAAATACAGTGCGTAATATAGCACAAAGGCTCATTTTACGCATACCGCAAACCGATTTGATTCGTCATAAATCAATATGCACTTAGCAACTTACCTACTTCCGCAGACGGTATCCCGTTTTAAAAATCCATCCGATGATCATCAGACAAATAATAGTAAATACGCTAATCATAATAACACTCGTGGTGAGGCTAACGTCGCCCTGTTCATAGAAACTCCAGCGAAAACCACTGACCAGATAAACGACTGGGTTTATTAAAGAAACCTGATGCCAAAACGGGGGGAGCATATTAATGGAATAAAAGCTACCGCCCAAAAATGTCAATGGGGTGATAATCAGCAAAGGGATGAGCTGTAGTTTCTCAAACCCATCCGCCCAAATGCCTATGATGAAGCCTAGAAGGCTGAAAGTCACACTGGTAATGCTTAAGAAAAACAACATCCACAAAGGGTGTGCTACATGCAACGGCACAAAGAAGGTTGCTGTAATAAGCACGATCGTGCCGATAAGGAATGATTTCGTCGCTGCTGCACCAACATAACCTACCATGATTTCAATGTATGACAGCGGTGCTGATAGGATCTCATAAATTGTACCTGTAAAACGCGGAAAATATATGCCAAACGAAGCGTTGGAAACGCTTTGACCCAACACGGTAAGCATAATTAATCCTGGGACGATAAATGCGCCGTATGGAACACCATCTATCGCTTGCATTCTTGAACCAATCGCTGAGCCGAACACGATAAAGTACAACACGGTTGAAATGACTGGGGATGCGATGCTTTGCCCGATTGTTCGGAGGGTACGCCCCATTTCAAACTTGTAAATCGCTCGAATTCCTCGAAAATTCATACCGCCTCCACAAGTTCGATGAAAATTTCCTCAAGGCTACTTTGGCGACTGAAAATATCCTTTGGTCGAATTCCACTTGATTTTAGAGAGTCCAGCATATCCGAAATATCGTTGTCAGCTTGTGCATCATAGGTAAGAATCAATTTATTGCCATCATCATCAAGTATCAATGGTTGCGATTTTAAGGCGTCAGGAATAGCTGCAAGCGGTTCGCGTAAAACAAAAATCATCTGGCGTTTACCCATCTTATGCATTAATGTGCCTTTGTTTTCGGTAAGAATCAATTTTCCTTTATGAATTACACCAATTCGGTCAGCCATTTCTTGGGCTTCTTCAATGTAATGTGTAGTTAGAATAACTGTGACCCCGGTTTCTCGCAGTGCATGTACCTGTGCCCACATTGATTTACGTAAATCTACATCCACTCCAGCGGATGGTTCGTCAAGGAACAAAATCTCTGGTTCATGTGAAAGCGCCTTCGCAATCATCACACGTCGTTTCATGCCACCTGAGAGTTTACGAATCTGTTCATCCTTCTTGTCCCACAACGACAATTGCTTCAGCACAACCTCTATATAGGCTGGATTACGAGGTTTTCCAAACAAACCACGACTAAACGACACTGTATTCCAAACCGACTCAAAAGCATCTGTTGTCAGTTCCTGTGGTACCAACCCCAAAGCAGAGCGCGCTTGGCGATACTGGGCAATATTATCAAAACCCGAGACAGCAATCTTTCCACTCGTTGGCTGCACAATGCCACAAACGGCATTGATTAGTGTCGTTTTACCTGCACCATTTGGCCCGAGTAGTGCAAAAATTTCCCCGCGCTTGATTTCAAGGTTGATATTGTCAAGTGCGCGAAATCCATTGTCATATGTCTTGTTAAGGGCATGTATTGAAATTGCCAAGTCAGTTGTCATGTAAATTTTTAAGCCCATTGAAAAGTGATACTTAATTTTTGAGATTTATCTAATTATCATCAGAAATTATAATTTAGACACATGGCTAAATTATTCATGTTGCACAAAAGTCTCAGCAGCAAAGCTAAGTCAGTAACTTTGAATGATATTTAGTGTGAGTCTACCATTTTCCAATAGTAAAGCGATGAATTCTAATTTGCTTAGTTGAAACACGTCTTAGTTTTACAAACATATTCCATAAATCATTTTTTTAAAGTTACTCTCCAAATATTACTAGTGGGATCAATCGATGTATTTACACAGCATTAGCGTTGTGATGGATAATTGTTTATATATCAATTTATACCCATTTTTGGAATTATTCCCATGGAAATTAAGGTCAACTTTCTCGATAAATTACGTCTAGAAGCCAAGTTCGATGACTTCACTGTAATTTCCGATCAGTCTATCCGATATAAAGGAGATGGCTCCGCTCCAGGCCCTTTTGATTACTTTCTAGCTTCATCTGCCTTATGTGCAGCTTATTTTGTGAAGTTGTACTGCAATACACGCAATATATCTACTGAAAATATTCGCCTCTCTCAGAATAATATTGTCGACCCAGAAAACCGATACCAACAGATTTTCAAAATTCAGGTCGAATTACCAGAAGAAATTTCTACCAAAGACCGCCAAGGTATTTTGCGTTCCATCGACCGTTGTACAGTTAAAAAAGTGGTTCAAGCCGGACCCGAGTTTCTCATTGAAGAAGTAGAAAACCTTGATACCGATGCACAGTCATTGTTGATGCTAAAACCTGATGCTGGCGCTAGGACCTATATCGAGGGCAAGGATCTATGTCTAGAGCAAACTATAGCCAATATGTCTGGCGTGTTGTCGAATCTAGGCATTAAGATTGAAATCGCATCATGGCGCAATATTATACCAAATGTGTGGTCGATACATATCCGTGACGCACACTCGCCGATGTGCTTTACGAATGGCAAGGGGTCAACCAAAGAAAGCGCCTTGGCTTCGGCATTGGGTGAGTATATAGAACGACTGAGTAATAACCATTTCTATGCAGGTATATTCTGGGGAGAAGATATCGCTAACGCAACGTTTGTGCACTACCCAAGTGAACGTTGGTTCAAACCGGGTAGTAAAGATAAATTGCCTGCAGAAATTCTCGATGAGTATTGTCAGCAAATTTACAATCCTGATGGCGATTTACGCGCTTCGCATCTAGTAGACACCAATTCTGGCAATGTACAGCGTGGTATTTGTTCACTGCCATTTGTTCGCCAGTCGGATGGTGAGATCATTTACTTTCCGTCCAACCTGATTGAAAACCTATACGTCAGTAATGGCATGAGTGCCGGCAATACGCTTGATGAAGCGAAGGTGCAATGCCTGTCTGAGATTTTCGAGCGAGCAGTCAAACGCGAAATTCTAGAAAGTGAGGTCGCTTTGCCGGATGTGCCGCAGGAAGTATTGGCTAAATATCCTAGCATTCTTGCTGGTATTCTAAAGCTTGAAGAACAGGGCTTTCCGGTACTGGTAAAAGATGCTTCACTTGGTGGGATCTACCCTGTGATGTGTGTCACTTTGATGAATCCGCGAACAGGCGGAGTGTTTGCCTCGTTCGGTGCGCACCCAAACCTAGGAGTGGCGCTGGAACGAAGTTTGACAGAGTTACTACAAGGACGCAGTTTAGAAGGTCTGAACGATTTGCCACAACCAACTTTTACAAGCGAAGCAGTGAATGAGCCAAATAACTTTGTTGAACACTTTATTGATTCTAGCGGGATTGTGTCGTGGCGTTTTTTCAGCTCAAAATCGGATTACGATTTTGTTGAGTGGGACTTCTCTAGCCAAGGTGTACACTCAAATGCTGATGAGGCCGTGACCTTATTAGGCATTCTTAAAGCAATGGGCAAAGAAACTTACGTGGCAGTGTATGATCAGCTAGGCGCAACTGCCTGCCGGATATTAGTACCGGGCTATTCTGAAATTTATCCGATAGAAGATCTAATCTGGGATAACACCAACAAGGCGCTTTTGTTTCGCGCTGATATTTTGAACCTGTCTCGCCTAGATGATGCCAGCCTAGATGCCCTGCTTGAGCGTTTAGATAATAACGAACTCGATGAGTACGGGGACATCTCCACATTAATCGGCATTGAGTTTGACGAGAATACAGAATGGGGTCAGCTAACAGTTTTGGAACTGAAGCTGCTGATTCATCTTGCATTGCAGCATTTTACTGAAGCACATGAGCTGGTGGGTGCCTTCCTACAGTATAACGACAACACTGTCGAGCGCGGATTGTTTTACCAGGCCTTGAATGTGGTGCTAGAGATTCTGCTGGATGACGACTTGGAACTTGACAACTACGTGGTCAACTTACGTCGGATGTTTGGCAATACAAGAATGAACGCTGTAATGGGTTCAGTAGACGGTAGCGTGCGCTTCTTCGGCTTATCGCCAACCAGTATAAAACTGGAGGGACTCGATAGGCACCACCGAATGATTGACAGCTACAGAAAATTGCATACGGCGCGGGCTAAAATGGCAGCTATTGTTAATTATGGTCAAGAATAATGACCAAGAACTCTCAAATTGTTCAACTCAGAAAAAGGGAAAGTTAACTAGAAACACGCCCTACTTCAAGGACTGCAGAGAATCTAGAAAAGCAAAAGCCCCGCTCTTGGCGGGGCTTGCATGCCAAGTTGCTTTTTTACTACAGCAACTCAGACTTGTTGGCGGAGTGGACGGGACTCGAACCCGCGACCCCCGGCGTGACAGGCCGGTATTCTAACCAACTGAACTACCACTCCAGTTATCTTTTTGCACAAAAACAAAGAGTGCCTTATAGCGCACTCTTGGTTGTCCTAAGGCAAATGTTTACAAGTTTTGGTGGGTGCTAACGGGGTCGAACCGCTGACATTCGCCTTGTAAGGGCGACGCTCTACCAACTGAGCTAAGCACCCTGCATCACTTTACAAACTATTAAGCTTTAAAAACTAGCAGTGCTTGTTGGTTAAATTGCTTAACCAACAAAGTCGGCTAGTTTACAGCATCTTTAAGTGCTTTACCAGCCCTGAATTTAGGAGAATTAGCAGCTTTGATTTTAATTGCCGCGCCTGTGCGCGGATTACGTCCAACTCTCGCTGCTCGTTTACCTACATAAAACGTACCGAAACCAATTAAAGTCACCATATTACCTTTTTTCATGGCCTTGGTGATTGCGGCGGTAGTCGCATCAAGAGAGCGGCCAGCCGCAGCTTTTGAAATGCCAGCCGCTTTTGCAACTTGATCAATCAACTCTGATTTATTCACTTGTAATCCCCTCTATATCATTAATAGTTTGAAATAACAGGATATCCTGAATTGTCTTTATAGCAAGCCGCAAAAGCCTCTGTCAATGCTTTCCAGCAATTTTTACAAGAAAATTACAATTTTATTTTTTCCCACAAAAAACTAGTGGGTTACAGGCGTTTTCACACTTTGATCTGCTTCAGAAACCGTTGCAGGCACTTCCTCTGGCTTAATTTCTAATGGTTGCGGGACTCTTTCAAGTGCATACTCCAAGACTTGGTCAATCCATTTCACTGGGTGAATGCTGAGTTGACTTTTAATGTTTTCAGGAATTTCTACTAAATCTTTAACATTAGCCTCAGGAATCAGTACAGTTTTAATTCCGCCACGATGCGCTGCAAGCAGTTTTTCTTTCAAACCACCAATTGGCAATACCTCGCCACGCAAGGTAATTTCCCCAGTCATTGCAACATCTGCTCGCGCTGGAATGTTTGTCAAAACTGATACCAATGCGGTTGTGAGTGCGATACCTGCACTTGGCCCATCTTTAGGTGTGGCGCCTTCTGGTAAATGAATATGAATGTCCTTCTTTTCATAAAAGTCTTCCGCAATACCTAAGTGCGCAGCGCGACTTCTGACTACGCTCATCGCTGCTTGTACAGACTCTTGCATCACGTCGCCAAGCTTACCTGTGGTAATGGTTTTGCCTTTTCCTGGCAATACGACAGCTTCTACCGTGAGCAACTCACCGCCAACTGAAGTCCATGCCAAACCAGTGACCTGACCGATTTGATTCTCTTTCGCGGCCAAACCGAAATCATAGCGATACACGCCTAAATATTTATCGATATTTTTTACGGTCACATTAATTTTTTTCGCAGCTTTCAAACTGGCGCCATCGTCGTTGCGGCGATATTTTTTCGCATCATTTTTACCTTGTAGCAACTCTTTTACCACTTTTCGGCAAATTTTAGCGATCTCTTGTTCCAGGCGTCGTACACCCGCTTCGCGCGTGTAATACTGAACAATATGGCGCAAAGCTGACTCAGGAACACTTATTTCCGAAGCTAAAAGTCCATGTGTTTTGAGTTGTTTAGGAAGTAAATACTTGGTTGCAATGTTTACTTTTTCATCTTCGGTATAGCCCGCAAGACGAATAATCTCCATACGATCCAATAAGGGCGCAGGAATGTTCATGCTGTTTGCAGTAGCCACAAACATTACATCTGATAAATCGTATTCAACTTCAACATAGTGATCAGCAAATGTATGATTTTGTTCTGGATCAAGCACTTCCAGCAAAGCTGATGATGGGTCGCCGCGCATATCTTGACCCATTTTATCTACCTCATCAAGCAAGAATAGTGGGTTTTTAACACCTACTTTAGTCATGCTTTGCAACACTTTGCCAGGCATAGATCCAATATAGGTACGCCTATGGCCTCTAATTTCTGCCTCATCTCTTACGCCACCTAGCGCCATACGGATGAATTTACGATTTACTGCTTTTGCGATGCTTTGACCAAGCGAGGTTTTACCGACACCAGGAGGGCCGACCAAGCATAGAATTGGCGCCTTCAATTTTCCCACGCGTTGCTGAACGGCGAGATATTCGACAATACGCTCTTTTACCTTTTCCAAGCCGTAGTGATCAGCGTCCAAGATATTTTCAGCAACTGTTAAATCTTTGCTGATTTTAGTCTTTTTCTTCCAAGGTAAATTCACCAACGTATCAATGTAATTGCGCACCACAGAAGCCTCTGCCGACATAGGCGACATCAGTTTAAGCTTCTTCAACTCAGCATTCACTTTAGCGAATGCTTCTTTTGGCATACCTGCGTCACGAATACGTTTTTCAAGCTCTTCCATGTCAGCATTTTCATCTTGCTCACCAAGCTCTTTTTGAATCGCTTTCACTTGCTCATTAAGATAATACTCGCGCTGACTTTTTTCCATTTGGCGCTTAACACGGCCACGAATACGCTTCTCGACTTGTAAAATGTCAATTTCTGATTCCATCAAATGCAGCAAATGCTCTAAGCGTTCAGTCACGCTCAACATCTCCAACACCTTTTGTTTTTCTTCCAGCTTTAAAGTCAGATGCGCGGAAATCGTATCTGCCAAACGACCAGCTTCATTAATTGTTGCTAAGGAAGTTAAAATTTCAGGTGGAATTTTTTTGTTGAGTTTGACGTACTGGTCAAACTGAGTTAAAACAGTGCGCATTAACGCTTCTGTTTCGCTGTCGCTTTCATCTGCCGCAATAATTTTATCGCCAATCGCGACAAAACAATCTGCCATTTCTTCAAAAGCTGAAATACGCACCCGTTGCAGGCCCTCTACAAGTACTTTTACGGTGCCATCTGGCAGTTTGAGCATTTGCAACACCGTTGCCAAGGTGCCAATTTCGTACAAATCATTTGCATCAGGATCGTCTTTTGTTGCTGACTTTTGTGCAACCAATAAAATCTGTTTATTAGTTTCTGAAGCAATTTCCAAGGCTTTTACTGATTTTTCGCGGCCAACAAATAATGGAATCACCAAATGCGGATAAACCACGACATCTCGCAGTGGCAACAATGGCATTTTACCTGCTGGCAATTTCTTCAATGGCGTTTCTGGCAAAGCTTGTTCAGTCATAAAATCTTTCATTTACATTGAGCCAAAATGGCTCTATGTTTATTAAATTGGGAACATTCTTTGATAGTTCAAGAGCATGTTGCAACTATAATTCACGTGAGAATTCTACTATAAACCACTCAGATGGAATTGCAATAGCCCTCTTGTCTTAGATTAACTGGCTGCTGATTCCGCCAATTTATGCTTATTCTCTTTAGGCATATCTTGATAAATCATCAGGGGCGGAGTTTCACCATTGATTGTGCCTTCATCAATCACCACTTTAGATAGATTTTCAATAGAGGGGATATCGTACATTACATCCAGCAAAGCCGCCTCCATAATCGAACGGAGTCCACGTGCACCGGTTTTACGTTCCAAGGCTTTTTTAGCGATTAATTTTAGAGCAGTTTCTCTAAACTCTAAATCTACACCTTCCATTTTAAAAAGCTTGATATATTGCTTGGTGAGCGCATTTTTAGGTTCTGTCAAAATAGTCATCAATGCCGCTTCATCAAGCGACTCAAGTGTTGCAATCACTGGCAAGCGGCCAATAAATTCTGGAATTAAGCCAAACTTAATCAAATCTTGAGGCTCTACGCTGCGGAGAATTTCGCCAACCGCACTCGCATCATCTTTGCTTTTTACCTCTGCACCAAAGCCGATGCCGCCTTTTTCTGATCGCATACGAATTACTTTTTCCAAGCCGTCAAATGCACCACCACATATAAAAAGAATATTGGTTGTATCTAGTTGAACAAACTCTTGATTTGGGTGCTTACGACCACCTTGGGGAGGCACAGAGGCAACGGTTCCTTCAATCAATTTAAGCAGTGCTTGTTGTACGCCCTCACCAGACACATCACGTGTTATAGAAGGATTTTCTGATTTCCGTGAAATTTTATCGACTTCATCAATGTAAACAATGCCGCGTTGCGCTTTTTCAATATCATAGTCACATTTTTGCAACAGTTTTTGCATGATATTTTCTACATCTTCACCCACATAACCTGCTTCAGTGAGTGTTGTCGCGTCAGCCATCACAAAAGGCACATCTAGCAAGCGCGCCAATGTTTGCGCTAGCAAAGTCTTACCTGACCCCGTTGGCCCAATGAGTAAAATATTGCTTTTTTGAATTTCCACATCATCTTTCGCTGTGTTTTGCGAGATATGATTGTGACCTAAACGCTTGTAGTGGTTGTAAACAGCTACTGATAAATTCTTTTTTGCTTGCAGTTGACCAATAACATATTGATCAAGAATTTTACAAATCTCTTGTGGGCTAGGTAACGATTTATCTGCAGATTTAATATCTGTTAGACTTTGAACTTCTTCTTTGATAATGTCATTGCATAAATCTACACATTCATCGCAGATAAACACTGACGGGCCAGCAATTAGTTTTTTCACTTCATGCTGACTTTTGCCGCAAAATGAGCAATAAAGTAGTTTTTCGCCTTCGGCTTTAGTCGCCATTTGTATTCCTGTAGCTAATTATTATGCTAATCTTATGCCGCTTCGGCACGTTTAGCAATCACCTTATCAATCATGCCGTAAGCGACTGATTCTTCTGCGCTCATAAAGTTATCGCGCTCAGTATCTACATCAATCTCTTCAGCAGTTTTGCCAGTATGGTGCGCCAAGATTGAATTGAGTTTATTCCGCAAATACATGATTTCTTTAGCTTGGATAGCGATATCAGAAGACTGGCCTTGGAACCCACCTGAAGGTTGATGGATCATTACACGCGAATTTGGCAGACTAAAACGTTTACCTTTTGCCCCAGCAGCCAATAAAAATGCGCCCATGCTCGCCGCCTGACCAATGCACAATGTGCTTACATCCGGCTTAATAAACTGCATGGTATCGTAAATCGACATGCCCGCAGTAACGGAACCGCCAGGCGAGTTAATGTAGAGCGAAATGTCTTTGTCAGGATTCTCAGCTTCGAGAAATAGCAGCTGAGCCACAATCAAGTTAGCTGACATGTCATTCACTGGCCCAACTAGAAATATGACACGTTCACGCAACAAACGCGAGTAAATATCATATGAGCGCTCGCCGCGACCGCTTTGCTCAATCACAATCGGCACGTAGCCTAGACCTTGTGTTTCTGACATTTGATTACTATTTAATATGTCGCTCATTTGCAATTACCTTAACTTAAAAACTGAAACTCCAATGTAACAGCCCAATGTCACCCGCCATCAGCTGAAATGAGGACTATCCAGCCATCAATTCATCAAATTTAACTTTTTTATCTGTGACTTTTGCTTTTTTAAGCACCCAGTCAACAACGTTTTCTTCTGTAGCCAATGCTGAAGGCTCATCCAAACGCTTCACGTCGGCGTAATACCATTTCACCAACTCTTCTGGATCATCGTAACTTTGTGCAAAAGCATCAATCATTGCGCGAACCTGATCAGCATTTGACTGAAGTTTATTGTTATTCACTACTTCCGACAAAATCAAACGCAATGATGTGCTTCGTTTAGCTTGGTCTTCAAACATTGCGGCTTCTAGCTTAATTTGTTTAGGATCCATACCGCGTTGCTGCAGGTTTTGTGCGGTCATTTGCGCCATGCGATTGATTTCTACATTAACGAGCGCACTTGGTAAATCCATTGGCGAAACCTCGATTAAGCCTTGAAACACCTGCTCTTTTACGCGCGCTTTGATACGTTTTTCTACTTCTTGCTCAAGACTCACTTTAATCTCAGCACGCATTTTCTTCAAATCGCCATCTGCAACACCAAGCTCTTTGGCAAACTCTTTGTCAATTTTTGGATAAACAGCCTCAGAAACTGCATTGTAAGTTACTTGGTACGCAACTTTTTTGCCCGCAAGTTGTGCTGGTTCGTGGTCTTTTGGATATTTAATATCAAATTTTTTGGTTTCGCCTACCTTGCCACCGCTCAATTCTTTATCAAACGCCTCAATACGGCCTGGCTCACCCAGCACTAAATCAATACCTTTGTCACCAGTGCTTTCTACTTGCTCACCATCAATACTTGCTGTAAGGCTAATGTTAATGCGGTCACCAGAGGCGGCGGCACGTTTAACAGGCATATAACTTACGCGTTGTTTTACCAACACCTCTAGTGTTTTGTCTATATCTGCGTCTGCAATTTGCAAGCTTGGTTTTTCAACTTTAATTTTACTGATATCGCCCAATTTGACTTCAGGGAACACTTCAAACGTCGCTGTATACTCCAAATCAGTTGCAGCTTCAGCAAATGGCTTATGCTCAATATTCGGAAAGCCCGCTACGCGCAATTTATTCTCTTCAACAGCATTGCCAAAACTCTCTTCAACCGCTTTAGAATAGACTTCATCACGCACTTGGTTGCCATATTGCTGACTTACCAAACCCATGGGTGCTTTACCTGGACGAAAGCCTGCAAATTTAGCCGTGCGCGACAATTGCGCGAGTCGTTGCATCACCTGTCCTTCTAAAGGTGCCAAAGGCACTTTAATAGTCATGCGACGTTCTAATTTACTAACCGTTTCAACCGATGTTGCCATGCTGCGATTCCCAAAAATTTTAAATGATATAGATGGTGCGAAAGGAGAGACTCGAACTCTCACGCCTTGCGGCGCTGGAACCTAAATCCAGTGCGTCTACCAATTCCGCCACTTTCGCATGTATTTAGTTAACACCTAAATACTAAAGGCGGTATTGTATCTCAAATGTCACCATCTCGAAAAGATTAATGTCAAAACTATACGGATAGAATCAGTTTACTAAAAATGGCGCAAAACCTGCATGAAAACATTGACAGCACAGCCCTGCAAACTGCAAGATGACAACTCTCTTAACCAAATGACTATTTAAAGATGCAAAACACCACACACTCAGCCGAAGACAGCATGCTACGTTCCGAACTTGAACTTTTAATGAAAGAGCGTGAAACTTTGCTCATCATTGCAGGCGCGGCCGCAGGACTCATTGCAGAACTAAATACACAGGATTTGCCAATTCGCACTGTAGAAGCCGCAGATTTGCTGGCCACAAATGTCAACAAGCTTTCTGAAGAAACGCTGCAAGATGCACTTAACTCTGTGCATGCAACCATAGAATCTTAGCGATAATCTCCTCAGTTTTTTTGGAAGTTAAGATGCTAGTCAAACTCCAGCCATGCAAAACACGCATAGATTCCTAATATTATCAATGGCTTGCTGTTTATTTTCCGCCTGTGCGACGGAAAAATATGAAGCAAAACCATTAAGTGTAGAAAAAACGACGTCAAAAATTCTTGCTAAAGACCCGATGAGTGAGGATTTTAAGCATTATCTAATCAAGCAAAACTATAAAGCTTCAGAACTTCCCTTTTCCACTTGGGGGTTAGATGAGCTGACTTTATGCGCGCTTTACTTTCACCCAAAACTTGATGTCACCAAGGCACAGCTAGGTTTGGTGAATGCGCAGATTCAGAGTGCAGGCCGGAAGCAGAATCTTACTTTAAATGGCAACTTAGCGCATAGCGACCTCGCTAATGGTGACAAGCGACCATGGGCCTATGGTTTGAATGTTGAAATCCCAATAGAAACCTCAAAAAAGCGCGAAATACGCATCGAAGAAGCTGAAGCTACCGCCGCTGTAAGCCTCATGGATATTGCCGATACAGCATGGCAACTGCGAAGCGAAATCAGTAAAATACTCATCGCTCTTGAGCAAAATCTTGCCAACATACAGCTCTTACAAACGCAACTTACAACACAAACAGAAATTAGCAATATGCTACAAAAACGCGTGGATAATGGCTTAGCGTCCAAAACAGAGCTCAGCGTCGTGCGGCTTGCGCAACTTAAAACACAGTCAGAAATGAATAGTGCGCAGGCGCAGTCTGCGGAAATAAGGGCAATTTTGGCCAGCGACACGGGGCTAACGTTGGATAAATTTAATCAAATCACCCTCAAGCCATTCGACATTGATGCCACGATTGCTCAACAAGCCGCGTATTTAGATGCCTCTTCTATCAACAAAAGTTTACAGGAAACTGCTTTATTAAATCGCATTGATGTTCGCCGTAGCTTGGCCAAGTACGCAGCTGCTGAATCAAAAATTAAACAAGAAATCGCAAAGCAAACACCTGATATTTCGCTCTCGCCAGGCATTGCTTTTGAATATGGTGACAGCATTTGGTCACTTGGATTTTCGACTTTACTTGGGTTAACTAACAAAAATCAAACACAAATTGCAGAAGCTAAACAGCTACGTGAGATTGAAGGCGCGCAGTTTGAAGCGCTACAATCGCAAATTATTGGCGATTTAAACCATGCCTATGCCAATTTCGCTGCAAATAAAGCTAAACTCGATCAGGCACAAAATCTGAATGCCAGCCAGATGAATCATTTCAAAATACTACAAAAACAATTTAACGCTGGTTTAATTGACCGTTTGGCGCTTAAACAAGCAACTCTCGCTAATATCCTATTGCAACAACAAGTATTAGACGCTAAATTTGACCTTTTAAAAGCAGCCAGCGCCATTGAGGATGTGATGCAACACCCGATTTACGCGAAGTTTGAGATGCCATATGTAATAACGCCTAATTAATGATGAACAAAAAACTTACGCAAATTATTATTCTGCAAACACTACTGATTTTAGGCTTGTTTTGGGTGCTTATTTTTTACGGCAAGGACGAGTATGAGGCTTATCAAGCCCAGCTAAACACAGAAGTTGTCAGCCCTAATCATATTCAAGAAAAGTTAGGCATTAGTGTCATCACGTTATCGCCAGAGATTCAGAAAAATAGCGGCATCAGTTCAGAAAAAGTCAGCGCAATCACTTACAGTAGCACGCAAAAGAGCGTGGGCAATGTGGTGGCGATTGATAGTTTAATTGAAGCGAAATCCAAGTATTTAAGCTTTCTTTCTGAAGCCAGTATTGCACGCGCGACAAATAGCCAAAATTTAAAACAATATCAAAGACTTAAGGCTTTGAACGAGGACGACAAAAATGTCTCCGATCTCGCCGTGCAAGAAGCGCTTGCCAATGCGAATGCTGATCAAGCGAGAATGAATGTGGCAGAACTGCAACTCAATAACTTGCAATCTACGACTAAATTACAATGGGGAGATGAGCTCGCCAAATTAGTGTTTAACGACAAATTACCACCTTATTTGCAAAACCTGCTCAATCGCAAAAACATGCTAGTGCAAATGAGCTTACCGACCAATGCCAGCACACCTAAAACAGGTTCTGTCATGCACATCGCACCGCTTAGCGAAACTGCAATGACCATTCGGGCAATTTATATTTCTCCCGCAGCACAAACAGACACGAGCAGTTATGGCAAAACGTTTTACTTTAGTGCACCCGCCGAAACATTGCGAATTGGTATGCGCGTAATCGCAGAAAACCCTTATAACAGCAGCGTCAATAGGGGCGCGGTGGTACCCAGCAAAGCAGTAGTTTGGTACGGAGGCAAGCCATGGGCGTATTTTAAGCAAGGAAAAGATCAATTTGTACGAAAACCAATTTCTACTGACACAGAAACCAACAAAGGCTGGTTTAACAAAGATATTAGTGCAAATAGCGAAGTCGTAGTAAACGGCGCGCAGCTACTGCTTTCTGAAGAGTTTAAATATCAAATTAAAAATGAAAATGAAGATTGATATTGCATATCAATCTTCATTTTGACGTAGGCTAACATTTAGGTGATGTCGTAACTAAAATGAAGACTCACAAATACAAATCATGATGTCCGCCCTCGTTCGCTTCTCTATCCGCTTCCACGGCGTTATCATCGGTTTGGCGTGTCTCATGATGGTTTACGGCATTTACAGTCTCTCACGCGCTAATCTTAATGTTTTCCCAGAATTTTCACCAACTCAAGTTGTTATACAAACCGAATCACCAGGACTTTCCGCTGAGCTGGTAGAAAATTTGGTCACCCAACCCATCGAAAGCAGCATTGCAGGGGCAGTAGGCATTAGCGACATGCGCTCTCAATCCATCCCCGGCTTATCTGTGGTTACTATCATTTTTGACGAAAATACTGATGTTTATCGCAATCGCCAAGTGATCGCTGAGCGCATTGCCTCGCTGACTTTACCGCGCGGTATTATGCCTAACATTACACCACTTACCTCTTCCGCCAGCACAGTACTTGGCATCGGCCTGACTTCAAACACACGCAGCTTAATGGAACTTCGCACTTTGGTAGATTGGACAGTTAAACCACATTTATTAGCAGTTCCGGGGGTGGCGGACGTCAACGTGTTTGGTGGAGACGTCCGCCAATTGCAAATTCAGGTGGATCCAGAAAAACTCATTCGTTATAACTTATCTCTAGCGCAAGTTGCGGAAGCCGCGAACAAGGCGACTGGCGTGCGTGGTGCAGGCTACATTGAAAATAATAATCAACGCCTAGTCATCAACTCCGAGGGGCAAACACTGACACCACAACAACTTGCCAACACTTTGCTGCAATCTCACAACGGCCAAGTCATTAAAATGGGTGATATTGGCAAAGTGGTCGATGCTGCAGCGCCCGCCATCAGCGGCGCTAATATAAATGGCAAAGAAGGTATTTACCTTTCCGTGCAAGGTCAATTGGGCGGCAACACGCATGGAGTTACTTTAGCGCTAGAAAAAGCGCTTTCCGAGCTACAACCCAGCTTAGACGCTGAAAAAATAACGCTGTACCCTACGCTTTTCCGCCCAGCCAACTTTATCGAGACCGCGATTAAAGGAGTACGCTCAGACATTCTTATTGGCTCAGTGCTAGTTATTATTGTGCTATTTCTATTTTTGTTTAACGCACGCACAGCCTTCATTTCCACCACCGCCATCCCACTGTCGCTACTCACAGCTGTGGTCGTCATGAGTTATCTCGGCGTTAGTCTCAACATTATGGTGCTTGGTGGTCTGGCGATTGCCTTGGGAGAAGTGGTGGACGACGCAATTATCGATACCGAAAATATCTTTCGTCGTCTGCGGGAAAACCGTATGCTTACTGTGCCGCAATCTACCTACAAAGTGGTGTTTAATGCCTCTATGGAGGTGCGCAGCTCGGTCGTCTATGCCACGATAATTGTCACAATGGTATTTTTGCCTTTGCTCACCCTTGGTGGCGTAGCAGGCAAGCTGTTTGCACCGCTTGGTATGGCCTATATATTTGCGATCCTCGCCTCTCTGGCCGTCGCACTTACTCTTACGCCAGCACTTTGCTACTTACTTTTGGGGAAAACCAATCTAGAGGCGGAAGATTCGCCATTCATTAAGCGCATCAAAAAAACTTATGTCAAAATTCTCCATAAAATCGAAAAGCAATACAAAGCAATTCTAGTCATTTCTTTTATTGTCATTGCGTTGGGCTTGGGTGTTCTGCCGCTGTTCAAAAGCCAGTTCATCCCCAATCTGCACGAAGGCCATTACATTATGCGCATGACGGCTGTGCCGGGCACATCAAAAGTCGAATCTTTGCGCATCGGCAAGCAAGTGTCCGAAGCAATTTTAAAGATTAATGGTGTGAAATCTGTGTCGCAATGGGCTGGACGTGCCTCTAACGCAGCTGATACATTTGGCACACATTATAGTGAGTTTGAAATTGAAGTTGGCACTGGTACGGGCGAAGAGCAGGCGCGCATTTTGCAAGATATTCGCAACGTCATTTCTGGTGCAAGCAAGACCAATGCAGGCTTTGTCGGCATCACCTTTGGCATTAATACATTCTTGACAGAGCGTATAGAAGAAACTATCTCTGGTTATACTTCCGCTGTCGTTATTAATATTTTTGGGAACAATTTAGATGAGTTAGACCGCGACGCTCAAGGCATTGCAGGCTTGGTGACAAGTATGCAAGGTGCGACAGATGTGGCCGTGCAATCACCTTCAGGTACACCGCAAGTCGTAGTTCGTCTTCGCAGTGAAAAACTACTGCAATGGGGCTTGTCGCCGGTAGATGTGTTGGATGCAATCCGCGTGGTTTATGAAAGCACGCCTATTACACAGGTCTACGAAGGTAATCGGGTCATTAACGTTGCCGTGACACTTCAACCCGATTTAAAGGACGACCTTGAGGAAATTGGCAAATTACCACTCAAAAATTCAGATGGAAAAATGCTGAGTTTGCAAGATGTAGCGGATATTTCACAAGAAAATGGTAGGTCAAAAATTCTGCATGATGGCGCAAAACGAATTCAAACCATTACCGCGAATGTCAACGGTCGTGACATAGCAGCCTTTGTTGCCGAAATGAAAAAGCGCATCCATAGTGAAATCAAGCTATCGCAGGGAAATTACATTGAGTTTACTGGTGAGGCAGAAGAAAATGCGCAATCTCGCGAAGACTTAATTGTGCATTCATTGTTGGCAGGCATCGGCGTTTTTTTGATGCTTTATATCGCATTTGGCAGATTGAGAAATTTGTTACTCACTTTCGTGAACTTACCCTTTGCTTTGATTGGCGGTATATTGGCTGCTTTTTTCACAGGCGGCTGGATTTCGCTTGGTTCTTTAGTTGGTTTTGTGACTTTATTTGGTATTACTTTGCGAAATTCAATCATGATGGTTTCGCATTTTCAGCATTTGGTGGACGAAGAAAATTGCGTTTGGGGCCGAGAAAGCTGTATTCGCGGCGCTACAGAGCGCTTGCCTTCTGTGTTGATGACCGCGCTAGTCACCGCACTGGGCTTGCTACCATTAGCAATTGGCAGCGGACAGCCCGGTCGTGAGATTGAAGGCCCAATGGCGACCATTATTGTCGGCGGGTTAGTGACATCGACCATACTAAATTTGCTGATTTTACCAACGATTATGTTACATTTCGGTAAATTTGAAAAGGTGAGAGAGATTTAAATATTGCTAGATTTTAGACCAAATGTCGCTTTTCGGCCATAAGCAGCCTCCCAAATTAGTTGATAATTTCGAGCTTATACGCACATCATTTATAATCAAATCAATAAGTCACTATCAACAAATAATTGATACTCAATCTACATGCCAATTGCAACTAAAAAAATATCTCGTGATAGAGTAAATTTTACAGGTGAGTTATCACTAAAAGAAATTGATATTC
>JBJXDT010000133.1:0-17535 GCA_046153505.1 Methylophilaceae bacterium
TCTAGCGCCTATTTTAAGAGACTCGTAGTCTTTTATGACTGCGTGTTTTAATTCTTTTGTATACTTAGACATGAAAACTGCACCTTAGTTAGTTGAACAAAGTGTCCAACTTTTGGGGTGCAGTTCACATTGTCCGGTTTTTTTATTACATTTTCAGTAAACTGTATACACTCATGTTAAATTTATATCGGCATGCTAAAAATTAATATTTTCACGCAACTTGTCATATTTTTTATGTTCGCAATTGTGCTTAACATATTAAATTTTAAAGTATTAATTCTAGTTGCTCTGGTGTTGCTTGTAATTATAGCTTTAATACATAACCACCAGTTTTATAGACTTTTTAAACGCTTGAAATGGTTTTATTTGGTCATGTTCGCAATATTTGCATTTAATACGCCAGGTGAGCATTTAAGCGGTTGGACGTTTTCATTTAGTCCAACCTATGAAGGTTTTCGCGCAGGGCTTACACAACTTTTACGTATTACAGTCATGCTTGAGGCGCTATCCATTCTATTGGCAAGTAATAACAGGCAAAAACTGATATCCGGATTTTATTTTATTTTGAGCCCCTTGAGATGGCTTGGGGTTGATGTGGAGCGCTTTGCAGCACGATTATGGTTAACCTTGCATTATGTGGAAACGCAGCAACCATTACCTAAAGGTACAAATTTACTTAATAGTTTAAATAAAAGTCTGACTGAAGTGTTTAAAGAGGAAACTCACGAAAATGTCACCATTAGAATTGAAGAACCAATATTCACAGGGCTGGATTACGTTTTAATCGTGCTATCTTTTTTGCTACTAGGGCAAGTTTTGCTGAAAGCGTTTAGTTAAATGCGCATTGCACTTGGTGTTGAATACGATGGTGCTGGTTTTTGTGGCTTACAGAGCCAACCTGAAGGCTGTGGTGTGCAAGATGCGCTTGAAAAGGCCATAGAATCGATTGCCGAACACGATATTAGAATTCACGCGGCAGGACGCACCGATACTGGCGTGCATGCAATGATTCAAGTGGTACATTTTGATACCGAGGCTGAACGGCCGGAAAGCGCATGGGTGCGCGGCGTTAATGCTTTTTTGCCTGAAACCGTAAGAGTGCTTTGGTCAAAAAAAATGGATAAAATTGAAGGGCAAGACGACTTTCACGCGCGTTTTTCGGCTAAGTGTCGCAATTACCAATATTTGCTCGTAAATGCACCTGTCGCACCAGCTATTCTGGCAAGAAAGGCGGGCTGGTATCATTTGCCGTTGAATGTAGTTGCAATGCAATTGGCAGCCAATTTCTTACTAGGTACGCATGATTTTAGTGCTTTTCGCGCAAGCGAATGCCAGGCAAAATCACCCATAAAAACCTTGCTGAAAGCAGATGTACATGCGCATGCTAACCAAATTGTATTTGAATTTTCTGCCAATGCATTTTTACAACATCAGGTACGCAATATGGTGGGGGCACTTATTTATATAGGCAACGGCAAGTATTCACCTGATTATATGAAAACTCTAATGACGAATCTAAGTCGAACTGAAGCGCCACCCACTTTTTCAGCGAATGGCCTTTATTTAACTGGTGTTGAATATGATAAAAAATGGGCTTTGCCAAATACCTATCGATCAATAACATTGATTTAACTGACATTCAGACCACTTTAAGTTAGGCTTACGGTTTATTGAAAATATTTTATGAGAACTCGCGTTAAAATTTGTGGTATCACAAGTGTTAAAGATGCACTTTGTGCTGTTGCACAAGGCGCGGATGCTATTGGCTTAGTGTTTTACGCACCCAGTCCGCGCAATGTGAACTTAGAATTGGCGCGCGCCATTGTGACGTCTTTGCCACCTTTTGTCAGCGTGGTGGGTTTGTTTGTAAATGCAAAGAAATCAGAAATAGATGCAGTTTTAGCAAATGTTAAACTTGATATTTTGCAATTCCATGGCGATGAAACTGCAGATGCATGTGAGCAATATAATTTGCCTTATTTAAAGGCAATTCGCGTTAAGGCAAGCACAAATTTGTTACAATACTGCGATAACTTTTCTAGCGCAAAAGCATTGTTGCTAGATGCTTATTCCGATACTGCTTATGGGGGTACAGGACAGGTGTTCGATTGGAAATTAATCCCTTCGAACTTGTCAAAGTTGATTGTTTTGGCCGGTGGTTTAACGCCAGACAACGTGGCGGAGGCAATCAGACAGGTTAAGCCTTATGCTGTTGACGTAAGTGGCGGTGTGGAGTTGAGTAAAGGTGTAAAAAGTGAGGCGAAAATCGCCGCTTTTATAGGTGCAGTTGCACATTCGAGGAGTTGAAAATGGATTTATATGACATGCCTGATGCGCGTGGACATTTTGGTCAATTTGGTGGTATTTTTGTTGCTGAAACACTGGTTGAGGCACTACAAGATCTACGATTAATGTATGAAAAGTATAGAAATGACCCAGAATTTTTAGCAGAATTTGCTTACGATTTAAAACATTTCGTCGGTCGCCCTAGCCCCATCTATTTTGCTGAACGCTGGACCAAAAAAGTGGGAGGTGCGCAAATATATCTCAAACGTGAAGATTTAAATCACACGGGCGCGCACAAGGTAAATAATACGATAGGTCAAGCATTGCTTGCCAAACGTATGGGAAAGCCACGGGTGATTGCGGAGACAGGTGCTGGTCAACATGGAGTGGCAACAGCAACGATTGCTGCGCGCTTAGGCTTGGAATGTGTGGTGTATATGGGTAGCGAGGACGTGAAACGCCAAGCGCCAAACGTGTTTAGAATGAAATTGCTTGGTGCAACTGTGGTGCCAGTAGAAAGTGGCTCCAAAACCCTGAAAGATGCGCTCAACGAAGCAATGCGTGACTGGGTGACTAATATTGAAAATACGTTTTACATCATTGGTACAGTGGCAGGCCCACATCCTTACCCAATGATGGTGCGTGATTTTCAATCGGTAATTGGTACTGAGGCCAAAGTACAAATGATGGAAATGGTAGGACGTCAGCCAGATGCTGTCGTCGCTTGTGTGGGTGGTGGCTCTAATGCGATGGGTATTTTTTACCCTTATATTAATGTGCCAAATGTCCGCTTAATCGGCGTGGAGGCCGCTGGCCATGGCATGGAAACAGGCATGCATGCGGCGCCATTAACTGCAAATAGTCCGATTGGCGTGCTGCATGGTAATCGCACCTATTTGATGCAAGACGCCGATGGGAACATTATCGAAACTCATTCAATTTCTGCAGGCTTAGATTATCCAGGTGTAGGACCTGAACATGCTTGGTTGAAGGATATTAAACGCGCAGAATATGTGGCGATTACTGACGATGAAGCCATGGCAGCATTTCATAGCTTGTGCCGTACTGAGGGAATTATTCCTGCTTTAGAGTCTAGTCACGCACTTGCGTATGCAGAAAAAATGGCTAAAACGATGAGCAAAGATGAAATAATCTTAGTCAATTTATCTGGCCGTGGTGACAAAGATATTAATACTGTCGCCAAACTTTCAAATATCACTTTATAAAAACTTAACTCATGTCACGCATTCAATTTGTATTTTCTGAATTAAAAAATAACCATAAAAAAGCCCTGATCCCCTACATCACAGCAGGCGACCCTCATCCAAAACATACTGTTGATTTACTGCACACTTTGGTTAAAAATGGCGCTGATATGATTGAGTTGGGTATTCCATTTTCTGATCCAATGGCCGATGGACCAGTGATACAACGCGCTAGTGAACGTGCATTAGTGCATAAAGTCGGCTTGCGCAAAGTGTTGGAAATGGTGAAAGAGTTTCGTACGAATGACAATAAAACACCTATTATATTAATGGGTTACGCTAATCCAATTGAGGCAATGGGCGTGGATGTATTTGCCGCGACTGCCAAGGATGCGGGTGTGGATGGCGTGCTTACTGTGGATTATCCGCCCGAAGAATGCCATGAGTTTATTTCTGCGCTAAAATCAAATGGCATGGATAGTATTTTTCTACTTTCACCAACTACAGAGCCAGCGCGCATTGATTTAATTGTCAATCAGGCAACGGGATTTTTGTATTACGTGTCGCTCAAAGGCGTAACGGGCGCGGCCAACATGGACGTAGAACAAGTAAAGGCGCGCGTTAAAGAAATTCGCCAAAAAACTCATTTGCCAATAGGTGTAGGTTTTGGCGTAAAAGATGCTGCTACGGCAAAATTAGTGGCAGAGTTTGCCGATGCTATTGTAGTCGGAAGCCGCATGGTGATGGCAGTTGAGCAATCTACGGATGACAATTTAATGGAAAATGTCGCTAAGTTAATGCTAGAACTTCGCGCCGCGATTGACTAATCGCAATAGGCTAAAAAAGCAGGGGAAAATATGAGTTGGTTAGACAAGATTCCACAAAAGATTAAGCGTGTTGTTGGATCATCACGTAAAAACGTGCCAGAGGGACTTTGGAGCAAGTGCGATTCGTGCCAAACAGTATTGTACCGAACGGATTTAGAAAGCAATTTAGAGGTTTGTCCAAAATGCAATCATCATTGTCGGGTATCTGCACGCGGCAGAATTGACTTTTTGCTGGACCCAGAAAAACGTCTTGAAATTGGTGTCAATGTGCAACCAGTCGACGCACTTAAATTTAAAGATAGCAAAACTTATGTTGACCGTATGAAGGCGGCACAAAAAGAAGTGGGCGAGTTAGATGCGCTGATAGTAGTTCAGGGCAATATTTTGGGTTTACCTGCTGTTGTTGCAGCTTTTGAGTTTAAGTTTATGGGTGGCTCCATGGGTGCCGTAGTGGGTGAACGTTTCGTGCGTGGTGTAGATGCCGCAATTAAAGCAAAAGCACCGTTTATTTGTATTTCCGCCAGTGGTGGTGCACGAATGCAAGAGGGGCTTCTTTCCTTGATGCAAATGGCTAAAACTAGCGCGGCCCTGACCAAACTATCACAAGCTGGCTTGCCCTTCATTTCGATTTTAACTGACCCTACGATGGGTGGCGTTTCAGCAAGCTTTGCAATGCTAGGTGACATTATAATTGCTGAGCCAAATGCTTTAATTGGCTTTGCTGGCCCACGTGTGATTGAACAAACAGTGCGTGAGACCCTGCCAGATGGCTTTCAACGTTCAGAGTTCTTGTTGGAACATGGCGCAATTGACATGATTGTTGATCGCCGTGAAATGCGTCAAAAATTGGCGAGCTTGTTGGCGAATTTAATGAATACTACTAAAGTAGCTTAACTATAGGCTACTGTGATAGATTCAACCCCTAAGCCAGTTACGCTTGACGCTTGGCTCGCCTACATAGAGGCCTTGCATCCCAAGTCAATCGCAATGGGTTTGGAACGCGTTCAGTTGGCCGCAAACCGCCTAAAGCTTAACCCAACATTTCCCATTATCACCATAGCTGGTACCAACGGCAAAGGCTCTACTTGTGCCATCCTCGAGGCTATTTATCTGAATGAGGGCTATCGTGTTGGTTGCTACACCTCGCCACATTTGCTTCGTTATAACGAGCGTGTGCGTGTTAATCAGCAACAAATTTCAGATGAAGATTTATGCGCTGCCTTTGCTGCCGTAGAAAATGTACGTGGTGAAATTGAGCTTACTTATTTTGAAATGGGCACACTCGCAGCAGTTTGGCATTTTATTAAGGTAGGTTTAGATGTTGCTGTACTTGAAGTCGGCATGGGAGGCAGACTAGACGCAGTTAACGTTTTTGAGCCAGCTTGCGCAATTGTGACCAGCATCGATTTGGATCATATGGAATATCTAGGCGATACACGTGAAAAAATTGGCTTTGAAAAAGCTGGCATCTATCGTACAGGTAAACTGGCGATATGCGGAGACGAAAATCCACCTAAAAGTTTAATCGATTTTGCGACAGCAATTGGCGCCAATTTACAATTGATAGGTCGTGATTTTGGAGTTAAAAAGGCGGCAGATAGCTGGCAATATTTTGCAGAGAATATCAATTTAAAGATGCCGTATTTGGCAATGCATGGTGATTTTCAGCTAAATAATGCAGCGTGCGTACTTCGCACGGTAGCACATCTTGATGAGTTACTACCTGTCTCGCAAGCCAATATCCATAAGGCTCTCAGGAAAGTTACCTTAATTGGGCGCTTTTATCAAACGCAATCTAAACCAAACATTTATGTAGATGTTGCACACAATCCGCAAGCGGCACAATCTTTGGCGCACAACTTACAAACTACGCCTTGTGAAGGGTGTACCTTAGCAGTTTTTGCAATGCTTGCAGATAAAGATATTGGCGGTGTTATTAATGCATTAAAACCACACATTTCAGCTTGGTATTTGGCTGATATTCATAATGTACGTGGTGCGAAGGCGGATGATTTAAAACGTAAATTGAATGAGTTTGTGGCGGTAAAAACGTATGAAAATGTAGCGTCTGCGCTAAAGGCAGCGTGTAAAGATGCCGTTAAAAATGATAGAATAATCGTATTCGGTTCATTCTATACAGTTGCGGACGCGATTGAGAGTTTAAATTTAAAGGTTTAGGCATGCAAAAAGATCAATCTGACCAAGAGCTAGTCTTTAAAAAACGTGCCCGTCGCCGCTTGGTTGGAGCTATTGCTTTAGTGTTGCTGATGATAATTTTGCTGCCAATGATACTAAAAGATCGTGCTGGTAGTGAGCCTCAAGAAAAAATTACCATTAGCTTGCCAAATGAACTGAGTACTACGGTAACGCCAAATCCTGCGCCATCGCCGGCTGAGTTCGACTCAAATATTGTTCCAAGTGAACCTGAAAAACTTCCCGAAGCCTCACCGCCAGAAGCGGCGCCAGAGGATATTGCTGAAGAGCCAGCTACGGCTAATAATGAAGTAAAAGAACCGGCAAAACCAGAACATGATAAGGCTGAAGCATCAAAAAAATTCTATGTTCAAATTGGTGTTTTCACTGATGCTAATAACGTTAAGCAATTGCAAGCAAAGTTGAATGATTTGGGTTACAAATCGCTAACTGAAAAAATTCAAACCGACAAAGGTGAGAAAATTCGTTTAAAAACGCAAGTGTTTGCTGAGCGCAATGAAGCTGCTAAAGCACTCACAAACATAAAAGATGCAGGTTTAACGGGTATGGTCGTCAGTCAATAATGGGAACTCAATATCGTTGACCAGTTTTGATTACATTGCGCTACTCATCATCGGCATTTCGATTGTGATGAGCATGATGCGCGGTGCGGTAAGGGAAGTGCTTGCTATAGCGGGTTGGATTGCTGCGCTATATGTGGCAAGAACTTACGCGAGCCAACTTGTACCACTATTGCCGCCAGATATTCCAACTGAACCACTTAAAGTATTGGCTGCATTTATTATTTTAATGCTTGGCGTATTGTTAGTTGCAAGCCTGCTTTCAATAGCGCTTTCCAGTATCATTAAAAAAATTGGATTAAATTGGCTAAATCGTGGCGTTGGTGGCTTATTTGGCTTGGCTCGCGGTCTGCTGATTGTTTGTGTATTGGTATTTTTGGCAGGATTAACTAGCTTGCCTAAAGATGATCGTTGGACAAATGCGATGTTTAGCGCACCTCTAGAGGTGCTGGTTAAAAGCATGTTGCCGTGGCTACCGCAAAGCGTTACTCGGCATGTAAAGTATGATTAAATAGCATTATTGTTTAGGGGTAACACCATTTATGTGTGGAATTTTAGGCATTGTAGGTAAAAACCCGGTGAACCAGTTGCTTTACGATGGGTTACTGGTCTTACAGCACCGCGGACAAGACGCTGCTGGCATTGTAACTTGCGATGGTAATACCTTTTTTATGCATAAAAACAATGGATTGGTGAAAGATGTTTTTCATACACGCCATATGCGCAGTTTGGTCGGCAATGCGGGTATTGCACATGTGCGTTACCCTACGGCGGGCTCATCTAGCGCGGCTGAGGCACAACCATTTTATGTGAATTCCCCGTTTGGTATTGTGTTAGGGCACAACGGAAATCTCACCAATTCCGAGCAATTAAAATCAGAGATGTTCCGTCAGGATTTGCGCCACATAAACACCACATCTGACTCTGAAGTATTATTAAATGTGCTTGCGCACGAGATTGAGAAAACCTCTAAAAGCGCAGTACTGAATACTGACATGGCGTTTGATGCAGTTGCAGGCGTGCATCGCCGTTGTAAAGGTGCATATGCGGTAGTCGCTATGATTGCTAATTTTGGCTTGCTAGCATTTCGTGATCCGCATGGCATTCGTCCTTTGGTAATTGGCAAGGCGGAGTCAGAAAAAGGTACAGAATACATCGTAGCCTCAGAAAGTGTGGCGCTTGATGTACTTGGTTTTAAAATGCTGCGCGATGTCGAGCCTGGTGAGGCTATATTTATTGATATGGAAGGCAATTTTTTTAGCCGTCAATGCGCAGAGAAGCCAAAACTTACACCTTGTATTTTCGAATACGTCTATTTAGCCCGTCCAGACTCTGTGATTGATGGTGTTTCTGTTTATCAAACGCGCTTAGACATGGGCGCCAGTTTGGCAGAGAAAATTAAACGTGAATGGGCGCATTTGAAGATTGATGTGGTGATTCCGATTCCCGATACCAGTCGCCCGAGTGCGCTTCAGGTAGGGCTGGCACTGGGCTTGGATTATCGCGAAGGTTTTATCAAAAATCGCTATATTGGCCGCACTTTTATTATGCCAGGCCAAGCTTTGCGCAAAAAATCTGTGCGTCAAAAATTAAACCCAATCGGCATTGAATTTAAAGGCAAGAACGTACTTTTGGTGGATGATTCTATCGTACGCGGAACAACCTCACAGCAAATCGTGCAAATGGCGCGTGATGCAGGCGCAAACAAGGTGTATTTTGCATCTGCGGCACCACCAGTGCGCTTTCCTAATGTCTATGGTATAGATATGCCAAGTCGAGATGAATTGCTTGCTACTGGCCGTACAGATGAGCAAATTTGCCAAGAAATTGGCGCAGACGCCTTAATTTATCAAGATTTAGATGCATTGGTTGACGATATTAAAACATCCAATCCAAATATCAAACAGTTTGATTGTAGTTGCTTTGACGGTAAGTACGTGACTGGTGATGTTGATGCAGCTTATTTAAACCGCATTGAAGCGGCGCGCGGCGACATGAACAAGAAGCAAAAGCCTGCAAACTCCAGCACGCAAATGGATTTGAATTTGGTTGGAGAAGAGGATGATGAAGCTGTGGAGCAAGTTTCCTAAGTAAAAAAATTTCTTGACCATGCCCATCAATAGGCATAAGATTAAATTGCGCTGATTTGAGTGGCCAACATTAAACAAAGCCTAACTCAGCTTGCGAGCGCATAATAAATTCTGCTAAAGCGAGGTAAAAAAGAACCCGTTTTAGCTCTTTGCTTAAACGGGTTTTTTAATGCCCGTTGGAAATATGATTTGAGAACAAGATGACAGATAAACAATACCACCAAGAGACCTTGAGTGTTCGTGCGGGTTCTGAAAGCACTGAGTTTGGTGAGAACTCAGAGGCACTTTTTTTAAACTCTAGTTTTCTTTTCAAAAGTGCAGCGCAAGCTGCGGCACGCTTTGGAGGCACCGAACCGGGTAATATTTACTCGCGTTGTACTAACCCCACCGTCACCATGTTTCAAAACAAACTGGCGGCCTTAGAGGGCGCAGAGCAATGCGTCGCCACTTCTAGTGGCATGTCGGCGATATTAGCTTGCGTAATGGGCATTTGCAGCGCTGGCGACCATGTAGTGGCATCGCGCAGTATATTTGGCACTTCGGTGCAACTGTTCAGCAATATTCTCGCGCGCTGGGGCTTGCAGGTTACTTTTGTTTCCTTAACCAATCCAGCAGAATGGCAAAAAGCTTGCACATCCAAAACCAAATTATTTTTTGTCGAAACGCCCTCTAATCCGTTAACCGAGGTTTGCGATATTCGTGTGTTGTCAGAAATCGCCCACAATGCAGGTGCTTATTTGGTGGTGGATAATTGTTTTTGTACGCCCGCTATTCAAAAACCGTTAGATTTAGGGGCGGATATCATTATTCACTCGGCCACTAAATATATTGACGGGCAGGGCAGATGTTTGGGCGGTGCCGTGCTTGGTACAAAAGCAGTGATGGAGCCTGTATATGGATTTTTACGCACAGCAGGCGTCACCATGAGTGCCTTTAATGCTTGGGTGTTCTTAAAAGGCTTGGAAACCTTGCATGTGCGTATGGAAGCACATTCGACGCGAGCGGTCGCATTAGCGACCTGGTTAGAAGCGCAACCGAATGTTGCCCGTGTGTATTACCCCGGCTTAAGCTCACATCCGCAACACGCGCTTGCCATGAAGCAACAATCAAGTGGTGGTGGCATTGTGAGTTTTGAGGTGAAACCAAAAGCAGGTCAAACCGCGCAAGAGGCGGCATGGGCGCTGATTGATGCCACAAAGTTGATTTCGATTACTGCGAATCTAGGTGATGCCAAAAGCACAATTACCCACCCAGCCACTACGACGCATAGCCGTGTTACTCCTGAAGCGAGGGCAGCGGCAGGTGTTAGTGATGGCTTGATTCGTATTGCGGTGGGTTTAGAGCATGTGGATGATTTGAAAGCGGATTTGAGGTTTTAAAATGGATGCCCTGCAAACCAATATCAATGAGGGTTCTAGGGCGTCTGTTTTTCATTATGAGTTTTGTAAGCGAAAAGCTTAACTTAATTTATCTCAGAAGATGTGTAATTTACTCTATAATTAACGATGTAGGTACCGCTCTATTTTAGTGCTTCAGTCGCTCGGTACAAGTGGCTCGCGCTTATTTAGAGGTGACTTATGGCTTATCCGCTCGCCGCATGGCTATTTTTGATTGCCAGTATTTTGTTCGAAGTATTTGGCATGCTTTCGCTCAAACACTCCAATGGCTTTGACAATTTATTTCCCACCGCAAGTGCTATTTCATGTTTTATAACATCTATTTGGTTGATGTCTATTTCGCTTAAACAAATCGAAATGGGCATTACCTATGCAGTTTGGGCGGCTGCCAGCACTGCAATCGTCGCAGTATTGGGTGTTATCTTTTATGCTGAAATAGTTACAACCTATAAAATGATTGGAATTACATTAATTGTAGTTGGTGTTATCTTGCTTAACTTAAGTTCGTAGGCTGGGGTGAATTGATTTTATGAACCCAAAAACTTCGAAAATATACAATTAATTAAATACAACACCAAATAAAAAACGGAGCAAATGCCCCGTTCTCTATTCAAACAATCAAACCTAACAATTACAAATCTTTTGCGTTTTTAGCCAAGTATTTAGCCACACCCTCAGGGGATGCATCCATGCCTGCTTTCCCTTTTTTCCAGCCAGCTGGGCATACTTCACCATGTTCTTCAAAGAATTGCAGCGCATCAACCATGCGCAACATTTCGTCAATATCACGGCCCAAAGGCAGATCGTTAACCACTTGGTGTACCACCACGCCTTTTTTGTTAATCAGGAATGAGCCGCGATAGGCCACACCGCCATCGGCTTCTACGTCATAAGCTTTGCAGATTTCATGTTTAACGTCCGCAACAAGCGGATAGCCCACTTTGCCGATACCGCCATTATTAACTGGCGTATTTTTCCATGCCAAATGCGTAAATTGTGAATCGATTGATACGCCAATCACTTCCACACCGCGTTTTTTAAAGTCAGTCAAGCGGTGGTCAAATGCGATAAGCTCTGATGGGCACACGAAAGTGAAGTCGAGCGGATAGAAAAAGATTACCGCTGCTTTATTTTTGATGTGCTTTGCAAGATTAAAGTTCTCTTTAATTTCGTTATTGCCCATCACTGCGGCAGCGGTGAAGTCGGGTGCTACTTTGCCTACTAATACGGCCATTTGAATCTCCTTTGTTGGTTAATTTATCAGGTGTTGTTGCAATGTTAAAGGTAACCTTTCTGCGTAATGATTCTACGCTTTATAGCTTATACGTCTAGTTTAAAATTTTTATGACATGTATTAATAAAACTTATTGTAAATAATAATTTGATAATTTTAATTATACATTAAAACGGTATAAAAAAATTGTGGAATTTATATTGGTAAAAACATGCTTTTAAGGCTTAAAAGGGTGTCTTTTGATAGGCTAAACATGTTAGAATTTGCGAGTTAAAACATACAAAAAAGCCTAATAAAAAGTGGAGTATTTTGCAGTGCAAAATTTGCAAGATAATACATGGGCAATAGAATATAAACGGAAAGTCTAATGGATCAATTCGCTAAAGAAACCCTTCCAATTTCACTAGAAGATGAGATGCGCCGCAGCTATCTTGATTACGCTATGAGCGTGATTGTAGGTCGTGCTTTGCCAGATGTGCGAGATGGCCTAAAACCGGTGCATCGCCGCGTGTTATTTGCAATGCACGAGCTTAGCAATGACTACAACAAGCCATATAAAAAATCCGCACGTATTGTTGGTGATGTGATTGGTAAATACCATCCTCATGGTGACACGGCGGTATATGACACTATCGTTCGTATGGCACAAGACTTCTCATTGCGCTATATGTTGGTGGATGGCCAAGGTAACTTTGGTTCTGTCGATGGCGATAATGCAGCTGCGATGCGTTATACAGAAATCCGTATGGCAAAAATCGCCCATGAGTTGTTGGCAGATATCGACAAGGAAACGGTTGATTTCGGTCCGAACTATGATGGTAGTGAGCACGAGCCGCTCATTATGCCAGCGCGCATTCCAAACTTGCTTATCAATGGTAGTTCCGGCATCGCGGTGGGGATGGCGACGAACATTCCACCTCACAATTTGAACGAAGTGTTGGATGCTTGTTTCGCTTTACTCAAAAACCCAGAAACAAGTGTTGATGAACTGATTGAGTTGGTGCCAGCGCCGGATTTTCCTACAGCGGGTATTATCTATGGCACCATTGGCGTTAAAGAGGGTTATCGCACAGGTCGCGGACGAGTGGTAATGCGCGGCAGAACGCATTTTGAAGACATGGATAAAACAGGCGGACGTCAGGCGCTGATTGTGGATGAACTGCCGTATCAAGTAAACAAAAAGACCTTTGTAGAAAAAATTGCCGAATTAGTAAACGAGAAAAAAATTGAAGGCATATCAGATTTGCGTGATGAATCAGATAAGTCTGGTATGCGCGTGGTGATTGAGCTTAAACGTGGTGAGGTTCCTGAAGTTGTACTGAACAATCTTTACAAGCAAACCCAGCTACAAGATACCTTTGGCATGAATATGGTGGCGTTATTGGATGGGCAGCCTCGCTTGCTTAACCTAAAACAAATGCTCGAGGCTTTCTTGCGTCATCGTCGCGAAGTGATTACGCGTCGTACTGTGTTTGAGTTGCGCAAAGCACGTGAGCGTGGTCATGTGTTAGAGGGCTTGGCTGTTGCGCTTGCGAACGTAGATGAGATGATTGCCATCATCAAAGCTGCGCCAACGCCGCCAGAAGCCAAAGTAGATTTGATGGCGAAAACTTGGAAATCTGCAGTCGTCGAGGAAATGTTAAGGCGCGCAGCGATGGAAGCTTCTCGTCCTGAAGGCTTGGATGAAGCGTATGGTATGAGCGAGAAAGGTTACAAATTAAGCGATGTACAAGCGCAAGAAATTCTGCAAATGCGTTTGCAACGCTTGACTGGACTAGAACAAGATAAAATTGTCACAGAATACAAAGAAGTCATGGATGTGATTGCGGATTTGCTGAATATTTTGGCTACGGCATCACGAGTAACCACGATGATTGGCGATGAGCTCACTGAAATTCGCAAACAATTTGGAGATAAACGTCGTTCTGAAATTATCGAAAACGCTCAAGACTTATCTTTGGAAGATTTGATCACTCCACAAGATGTAGTGGTTACTTTGTCTCACACCGGATATATTAAATCTCAGCCGCTTGAAGAGTATCGTGCGCAAAAACGTGGTGGACGCGGCAAGCAAGCCGCCCCGACCAAAGAAGATGACTTTATCGACAAAATGTTTGTAGCGAATACGCACGACTACATTTTATGCTTCAGTAGCCTTGGTCAAGTGTATTGGCTTAAAGTATACGAAGTTCCACAAGGCAGTAGAATTGGGCGTGGCAAGCCAATTGTGAACTTGTTCCCACTGGCTGAGGGCGAGAAAATTAATGCGATTCTGTCAGTAAAAGAGTTTGATGAAAACCATTATATTTTCATGACAACCGCGCAAGGCACAGTGAAGAAAACCGCGTTGACTGAATTCGCAAACCCACGTAAATCAGGCATTATCGCAATCCGCTTGGACGAAGGTGATTACCTGATTGGTGCGGAAATTACGAATGGCAAAAATGACATTGTACTGGTTTCTAACGGCGGCAAAGCGGTGTGGTTTACAGAAGATGACGTGCGGCCAATGGGGCGTGCGACACGTGGTGTGCGTGGCATGAAGCTCGCGCCTAAACAACAAGTGCTTTCCTTACTGATTGCCGATAGTGACCAACAATCGGTGCTTGTTGCCACTGAAAATGGCTATGGTAAACGTACTGTACTTTCTGAGTTCCGCCATTCAGGTCGTGGTACTCAAGGCGTAAAAGCCATTGCAATTAGTGAACGCAACGGCTTGGTTGTAGCGGCAAAATTGGTGAGTGACGAAGATGAAATAATGTTGATTACAACGGGGGGTATTTTAATTCGTACGCGCGTTAAAGAAATTAGAGATATGGGTCGTGCTACGCAAGGCGTCACCCTAATTAATCTTGGGGATGGCGAGAAGCTTTCGGGCTTAGAGAAAATCGTTGAAACTGACGATGAAGTAGAATAAATATTTGTTGATAGCAATGTTTTTGGAGAGTTTTAGATGACGCAGATTTACAATTTTTCCGCTGGTCCAGCTGTGTTGCCAAAGGATGTGTTGACGCAAGTTCAGGCAGAATTGCTCGATTGGCATGGTTCTGGTATGTCTGTGATGGAAATGTCGCACCGTGGCAAAGAATTTATGCAGATTGCGGCAGAAGCGGAAGCAGATTTACGCGAACTGTTGGCTATTCCAACAAATTATAAAGTATTATTTCTACAGGGCGGTGGATCGGCTCAATTTGGCATGATTCCGATGAACTTGCTACGTGGCAAAAAAACGGCTGATTATGTCAACACAGGTGAGTGGTCGAAAAAAGCTATTTCTGAAGCTAAAAAATATTGTGAAGTAAATGTAGTAGCTACATCAGCAGACAAAAATTTTAGTTACGCACCGTCACCTTCAACATGGAAACTTAATCCAGATGCGGCATATGTTCATATTTGCACTAATGAAACCATTGGTGGCGTAGAGATGTTCGAAACGCCAGATACAGGCGTGGTGCCACTTGTCGCTGACATGTCGTCACACATTTTATCGCGCCCAATTGATGTGTCTAAATACGCTTTGATTTACGCTGGCGCACAGAAAAACATCGGCCCAGCGGGCTTGGCGATCGTGATCGTGCGTGATGATTTGATTGGGGAAACGCTACTAGGCACACCGAGTATGTACGATTATAAAGTGCACGCGGAGAATGATTCTATGTACAACACGCCGCCTACATTTGCTATCTATGTCTCTGGTTTGGTATTTAAAATGCTTAAAGCTAAAGGTGGCTTAGCCGCGATGGAAAAGACCAACATCTTAAAAGCCAATATGCTTTACGATTATTTGGATAGCACAGATTTCTATGGCTGTCCGACTGCCAAGGAAAATCGTTCGCGTATGAATATCCCTTTTACGCTAAAAAATGAAGCCTTGGACGAAGAGTTTTTAAAAGAAGCGAAAAGTCGTGGCTTATTGCAACTTAAAGGCCATCGTTCAGTAGGAGGCATGCGGGCTTCTATTTATAACGCGATGCCTGTAGAAGGGGTGCAAACATTGGTTGAGTTTATGAAAGCCTTTGAAAAGAATCAAAGCTAAAAAAGTCATAGCTAACAATAATTAAGCCGCGGCATTGGCTAAAGGGAAAGGCAAGGGGATGGCAAAGCATAAGGTTTTGGTTTTAAACAAAATTTCATCACATGGCTTAAAGCGTTTTCCAAGTGAGTCTTTTGATGTTTCGGTTGATTTAAACGAACCGGATGCAATTATGTTGCGATCGTTTGATATGCATAATATGGAAATACCCAGTAGTGTTCAAGCTGTTGCGCGCGCCGGCGCAGGCACTAATAACATACCGATTCCTGCCTTAAGTGCACGTGGCGTACCCGTATTTAATAGCCCAGGCGCCAACGCAAATGCAGTGAAGGAACTTGTGCTGGCGGGTATATTAATTGCTGCAAGAAATCTTGGGCCAGCAATTAAGTTCGTGACGACTTTGCAAGGCGACGACGCGACGATGTCTAAAAATGTAGAGGATGGCAAAAAGAATTTTGCTGGTGTCGAGTTGCCAGGACGCACGCTCGGTATTGTCGGCCTAGGAGCAATTGGTGGTTTGGTGGCAGATACTGCACTTAAACTTGGCATGCATGTGCTGGGTTACGATCCAGAGATTTCTGTTGATCAAGCTTGGCGTTTGTCTTCGCTGGTGAAGCGCGCGCATAGCGTGGAAGACTTACTAAAACACAGCGATTTTGTTACTTTGCACGTACCCTTGATTCCAGCGACCAAGCATATGATCAACGCAGAGCGATTGGCTTTGATGAAGCATAGCGCGGTATTGTTGAACTTCTCGCGTGAAGGCATCGTCGAAGAGGGCGCAGTAAAAGTTGCATTGGATGCAAAGAAACTACAAAGCTATATATGCGACTTTCCAACGAGCACACTGAAAGATCACCCGCATGTGGTTGCGTTACCCCATCTTGGCGCGTCCACGCAAGAGGCCGAGGACAATTGTGCGGTGATGGTGGCTGATCAATTACGTGATTACCTTGAAAATGGCAATATAATGAACGCAGTGAATTTTCCAAATGTACAGATGAACCGTGAATCGTCTCACCGCCTAGCGATAGCCAACGCCAATGTGCCGAATATGCTGGGACAAATTTCTACAGCCATGGCAAAAGCGGGTTTAAATATTCATAATATGACAAATAAATCGCGCGGGGAAATGGCTTTTACCTTGGTCGATTTGGATTCTGCCGTACCGAACAAGGTGATTGATGATTTGCGCAAATTAGAAGGCGTACTAAATGTACGGGCTTTGCCTTTGGCAAGTTAAATAATTTTTTAAAGATAAATGAGCGACCAACTTAAACAATTTCGCGACAAAATTGACTCGATAGATGACGAAATTTTAAAACTTGTCAACGAGCGGGCTAAGCTCGCCCGTCAAATAGGTAACCTGAAAGAGGACGGAGTGATATATCGTCCGGAGCGTGAGGCGCAGATTTTAAGGCGTCTACAAGCTCAAAATAAAGGCCCGCTTGAAAACGATGCTGTAAGCCATATTTTCCGAAGCGTAATGTCAAACTGTCGCGCCTTGGAAAAGGAGATGTCAATTGCATTTTTAGGCCCGCTTGGCACCTATTCTGAAGAGGCGGCGCTTAAACAGTTTGGTCAAGGGCGCGATGCGGTGGTGTGCGCAAGTATCGATGAAGTTTTTCGCACACTCGAGGCGAATCAAGCTGATTATGGCGTGGTGCCTGTAGAAAACTCAACGGAAGG
>JBJXDT010000134.1:0-22623 GCA_046153505.1 Methylophilaceae bacterium
GGTGGTGCTGGCGGCTTGGAATTAGCGACGCGCTTGGGGGACTCTTTAGGAAAGCGTAAACAAGCCGAGATCACGCTGATAGATGCCACAAGAACACACGTTTGGAAGCCGCTACTGCACGAAATTGCAGCGGGTAGCATGAACCCAGATAAGCATGAGTTGGAGTACTTAGCACAAGCACATTGGCATCATTTTAACTTTCGATTAGGACGTATGGATGGTTTGAACCGAGCTAAAAAGGAAGTGACTATTGCACCTTACTATGATGAAGAAGGCTACGAGGTAATAGCACGGCGGACTTTTAAATATGATACCTTAGTGATTGCTATTGGAAGTACGACAAATGACTTCGGAGTTAAGGGAGCAAAGGAACACTCCATTACATTAGATACACAGGAGCAAGCAGAAAAATTTCACCGTAAATTGCACAACACCATGGTGCGTGGTCAAACACAAGCGGCTGCGCTTCAACCAGGGCAGCTTGATGTAGTAATAGTTGGCGCAGGCGCAACAGGCGTAGAACTTGCCGCTGAGTTACACAATACAACGCGTGAATTAGCCGCGTATGGTTTGGATAAAATTAACGCAGACCGAGACATTAAAATCTCGATAGTTGAAGCAAATGAGAGAGTTTTGGTTGCGCTTCCGCCAAAACTATCGCATAGCGTTGAACAAGAACTTAAAAAGTTGAATGTAAATGTTTACACGGGTGAGCGAGTCACTGAAGTATCAGACAAAGGCGTGCAAACACATAGCGGCCTGTTTATACCATCCGCACTAGTCGTTTGGGCAGCTGGCATTAAAGCGCCTGATTTCTTACGTGAGTTAGATGGATTAGTAGTGAACAAAATTAATCAGATTGAAGTTAAGCCAACTTTGCAATCTGTCGTAGATGAAAACATATTCTCTTTTGGTGATTGTGCAGCTTGCCCAATGCTAGGGCATTCTGGGAACGTGCCGCCGCGCGCTCAGGCCGCGCATCAGCAAGCATCTTTGTTGTATAAAACTATCAAGCGCGTCGTCGCTGGTCGAACAGACTTGCCAGAGTACGTATACCGGGATTATGGTTCACTCGTCAATCTTGGCCATTACTCTACAGTGGGAAGCTTGATGGGGGCGCTTACAGGCGGCAGCATGTTCATCGAAGGCCTATTTGCACGCATTATGTACCGATCGCTTTACCAAATGCATTTAATGAGCTTGCATGGTGTACTTTCTGTATTGTTACACGGCATTGCAAGACTAATCGCACGCCGAACAGAAGCTAAAGTTAAATTGCATTAACCTTTAATGGGCTGGGACGTATAAAGCTTGTAAATAGCGGTCATTGTGATTGTGACAAATGCGCCAAACACCATAATAATGGTGTTAATGGGTAATCCTTGGTGAATCATCAGCGTGTAAATACCAAGCAGAAGTAATATTCCGATATTTTCATTAAAATTTTGAACTGCGATAGAATGACCTGCGCCCAAAAGTGCATGGCCGCGATGCTGTAAAAGTGAGTTGAGTGGCACTAAAAAGTACCCAGCAAGCATGCCAATAGAAAACAACATCACGGCTGCAACTTCACGGGTTTGAACAAAAATCATCCCAATGACCAATATACCCATTAAAATACCAGCAGGCAGCACGCGCGTGGCTTTTTCAAGTTTCACAAATAGCGATGCACCAACAGAACCAATAGTAATACCAATGGCCAAAATGGCAATTAGTTTGGTAGCATCTTGCTCGTTTAAGCCTAACTTAATGCCAGCCCATCGCAACACTACAAATTGTAGAGTTGCGCCTGCGCCCCAAAATAAAGTAGTCACAGCGAGTGAAACCCTGCCTTCAGGATCTCGCCAAAGTGTAGTGAAAGCATGCCAAAAATCATGGAAAATAAAGCTAAGACTACGTTGTGGGATCGAGTGGTCTTTAGGCACTTTGGGGATATATAGATTAAACCACGCGGCCAATAAATAGATGATTGTAATAATGCCAATCCCGTAGTATGGCGCACTCTCAGCATTTAATTGGATACCAAAGCTAAGGTCGGCACTTATTAGCTGGGCGTAAGTGCTGCGAGCCGCAATCATCGCGCCAAGTATAGGGCCAATAATAATGGCAGCAACTGTTGTAGCTTCCATCCAAGCATTTGCTTTAATCAGTAAATGCGCAGGAAGCATCTCGGTTAAAATGCCATATTTTGCTGGAGAGTATGCCGCCGCGCCAATACCAACCATGCCATAAACCAAAAGCGGTGGCAGACCAAATAGTGCCAAAACACAAGCTAAAAACTTGATGCCATTACTAATAAACATCACCCTGCCTTTAGGCAGGGAGTCAGCAAAAGGTCCGACAAATGGTGCTAAAACAATATATGAAAATACAAAAAATTCGCGTAAAAGAGGCTCGTGCCAGCGCGGTGCGCCAAGTTCACTTAGTAAAGCAATCGCCGCGAACAACAAGGCATTGTCGGCTAAAGCAGATAAAAATTGCGCAATAAGTAAGGTGTAAAAACCTTTTACCATTTTTAGAAATTAAGTTTAAAGCGCTTCGGCAGCAAAATCAGCCAATCTAGAGCGCTCGCCACGAACCAAAGTAACATGTCCGTTGTGTTCCCAACCTTTAAATCTATCAACTACATAAGTTAAACCAGAGCTACCCTCTGTAAGATAGGGCGTATCAATTTGTCCGATATTACCCAAACATACAACCTTTGTGCCAGGCCCAGCACGCGTAATCAGCGTTTTCATTTGCTTTGGCGTCAAGTTCTGCGCCTCGTCAATGATGAGAAATTTATGTAAAAAAGTGCGCCCACGCATAAAGTTGAGCGACTTCACTTTAATTCTGGTTCGAATCAAATCTTGTGTTGCTGCACGCCCCCACTCACCTGCGTCCTCATCAGTCTTATTTAAAACGTCTAAATTATCTTCTAACGCACCCATCCAAGGCGCCATTTTTTCTTCTTCCGTACCTGGCAAAAAGCCAATATCTTCGCCCACCGGTACCGTGACGCGGGTCATGATAATTTCAGAATATATTTTTTTATCAAGGGTTTGCGTTAGCGCTGCGGCGAGCGTAAGCAATGTCTTGCCAGTGCCGGCCTGCCCAAGTAAAGTTACAAAATCCACATCTGGATCCATGAGTAAATTGAGTGCGAAATTTTGCTCGCGATTGCGGGCTGTAATACCCCACACATTGTGTTTTGGGTTGGAGTGGTCTTGCACAACCTCTAGCGTGGCAGCATTGTTTTCAACCTTGCGGACAATGGCATGAAATGGCTTTTCAAATTCGTAATAAACAAATTCATTAATTAAAAATGTTTTAACAAGAGGCCCTGTGATTCTGTAAAACATACGCCCAGATTCCTGCCATGAAGCCATATCTTTACTATGTTTCTCCCAAAAATCTTGTGGCAATTCTTTAATGCCGTTATAGAGTAAATCACTATCTTCAAGCACTTTGTCATTAAAATAATCCTCCGCTGGCACGCCCATAGCACGTGCTTTGATGCGGATGTTGATATCTTTACTGACTAGAATCACTTGACGCATAGCGTGATTTTTTTTCAAGTCCAGCACTACACTGATGATTTGATTATCTGCTTTGCTACCTGCAAGACCTGGCAATTCAAGATTGACGTGATTAGTCTGCATAAACAATCGACCGCTCAGATGTTTGTTACCCTTAATTGCTAACGGGCTACCAAGTTCTAAATTGGTTAAATCTGTGCCAACGATTTCTTCTAAATAACGGCTCGCCTGACGCGCATTTCGCGCAACTTCTGTAAGTCCCTTTTTATTGTTATCCAGTTCTTCCAATGTCACCATTGGCAGGAAAATATCATGTTCTTCAAATCTAAAAAGGCTGGATGGATCGTGCATTAGCACGTTAGTATCTAGTACGAAGAGTTTGATATTCTCAGAAGATTTTTTAGTCATATATCTCTATAAGGATTTAATAAATTGTAATACCTCTGGTACATGTCCATCCACTTTTACTCCACGCCACTCGCGGATAAGCACACCACTTTTGTCAATCACAAACGTACTTCGTTCAATACCTCGGACTTGTTTGCCGTACATATTTTTCATTTTAATCACACCAAAAATTCCACAAGCCAGTTCTTCGGTATCGGCCAGTAGGTCGAAAGGGAAAGTAAATTTTGCTTTGAAATTCTCGTGTGATTTTAGGCTGTCGCGCGAGACGCCAAAGATCTCGGTATTCGCGTTTTGAAATTCCGTATAAAATTCTCTAAACTGAATACCTTGTGTAGTACAGCCAGGTGTGGTGTCTTTTGGTTAAAAATAAATAACGACTGTTTTGTCGCGATAGTTTGAGAGCTTAAAAGTTTTTCCGCTAGTAGCGGGAAGTTCGAAGTCGGTAACAGTTTGGTTGAGCATTAGTTTTTCATTCCAGTAGATAACATTGTTGTTAAAAATTGGAATTATTGCAAGTGAATTATATTGTTTAAATTTTCGAATTGTCTCGTTTAGGCTGCTTCTAGTTTGAATGAAACAGGAACGCTGATGCTAAAGGTGCGACTGCGCAGGGCGTCTGGTGGTGCGGGGAATGGGGATGCTTTACGCACCATTTCGAGCGCTTGATTATCTAAGGCCTCATGTCCGCTAGTGTCACGTACTTTTGCAGATAGCACATTTCCGTTACCATCAATTTTCAGATCGAGCATAACTTGACCTTCCCATCCTCGCATTTGTGCGATTTTTGGATACGATTTGTGTTTGGCGATACTGCGACCTAATAGGCTACCATATTCACCCAAAGCATTATCCACATCGGCTTGCAAAGGTTCAGGTTTATGTTTCTCAATGGGTGGCTCTGGTGCAACTTCATGTGGCGTGGCATCAGGCTTTGGATCTACTGCAATTACTTTAGGTGATTGCTCCACCGCTGCTGGCGGTGGCATCTCAACTTGTTTAACAGGGCTAGGTGCATCTACTTTTTTAGTGATTGGCTTAGTAACAGGCTTTGGCTCAACCAGTTTTTTAATAGGCTCTGGAGCTGGTTTTGGTGGCTCAGGAATTACTACTGGTGCAGGTGGTGTGCGCTTTTGTATTTCGACGCTTAAGATGTCAGGAATTTTTTTTACAGCATCAAATTTGAAATTCGGCAGAACGATAGCCATCAAAATATGCAACAAAATCGAGGCGACAATCGCCCAAATAAGGGTGCTTTCGTTGATGCTTGAGTGTTTGCGTGAGAGTTCCAAAGTTGCGATATTCTAGGGTAAGCTATTGATTATACTATAAAGCGAGATAATTTTTGAATAGGAAAAGTTCCTAAATAATGCCTTCCAAAATTTGTACCTTTACCATCGCCCCCGCTTCGCAATTACCAACTGTTTCATCTAGTACAATAAAACAGTTGGCCACGCTCATACTAGAAAGCACACCTGAACCTTGGTTTGGTAACGGTGCAACTACCCATTCTCCACTTTCAAGTTGACTCAAAATACCACGTTGAAATTCCATACGCCCGGTCATTTTTTTAATGGGAAAAGTACATTTCACACTTAAAATTGGCATTGGCCTGAAAGCCTCGCCAGATAAAGTTTGCAGCGCAGGTTGAACAAACTGGTAAAACGTTACCATTGCTGAAACTGGGTTGCCAGGTAGGCCGAAATAGTGTGAGTTGCCAACTTTGCCGTAAGCCAATGGCCGCCCAGGTTTCATGTTAATTTTCCAAAATAACACTTGCCCGTGTTTTGCCAATAAGGCTTTCATATAATCTGCCTCGCCTACAGAAACGCCGCCGCTGGTAATAACAACATCATGTTCGCTAGAGGCTTTGAGCAAGGTTTTTTCGAGCAAATCAGGTTGGTCTGGTACTACGCCTAAATCACTAATATTCACGCCAAGACGGTTTAACATGCCAAAAATCGTGTACCGATTACTGTCATAAATTTGGCCTTCTTGCAGCGGTTTGCCCACGCTCACTAACTCATCACCTGTGCTAAAAAACGCAACTTTTAAGTGTCGAAATACCTTTACTTCAGCAACGCCTAATGATGCGATTAAGCCTAAATCGGCAGGTTTTAACATGTGGCCTTTGGCTAACACAGTTTGATTTAGCTTTAAATCTTCGCCCGCTAGTCGTACATTTGCACCTTTATTGGGCGCTTCTAACACGGTAATACAATCACTTTTTGTTACAGTTTTTTCTTGCATCACGACTGTATCTGCACCAGCAGGAATCACAGCGCCAGTCATAATTTTGACGCATTCTCCCGCTTTAACTGTGCCAGTAAATGGACTGCCTGCAAAGGCGGTACCGATAATTTTTATGAGCCTAATTCCTTCAGAATGCTTAAACGCAAAGCCATCCATGGCACTATTATTGTGGTTAGGCACGTTGCAGGGCGAGATAATATCAGCCGCCAACACCCGCCCTAAACTTTGCATCACTGGCAAAATTTCTGTTTCATTTACAGGCGATAAAAATTGCTGAATAAATTTGCGCGCTTGAGCTACAGACATCGCATTGGGGTCATAATCGTCCATGCAACTTGGGTCGGTGGCTATTTGGTTTAAAGTGGGCTTCGTCATGGAGAGATATTAAAGCTTTAACTCTAATTCGCGAAGTTCATCTAAAGTATTTAAATTCGTAAATGCTTCTGTGCGGTCGCTAAAATCTACTTCAATATACTTTAGGCTTTTTTGCCAAGCACTTACTTTGCGCTCACCAGCGTCTAGAAAAGCTTGCAGACTTGGCAATACGCTTTTTTTCATTAAACAAAATACTGGGTGTGTATTGCTATTGCTGGTCGCACAGGCAATATCGGCGTGGCTTTCCAGCATGCCGTTATATAAACGTTCAGATAAGTCTGGTGGTAAAAGTGGTGAATCGCAAGGCACGCTAAGAACCAAATCATTTTTGGCATGCTTTAAACCAAGCAGTATGCCCGAGAGAGGCCCAAGAAACTCAGAGCTTTCATCTGGCAACACATTTAAACCAAATTCCTCATATTGTGCAATTTCACGGTTCGCGTTAATGAGTATTTCATCTGTTTGCGACTGCAAACGGCTAATCACGTGCTGTATAAGTGACCTATTTTGCAATAAAATTAGTCCTTTATCCACGCCACCCATGCGCGTTGCACGACCGCCAGAAATAATTATTGCTGTTATAGGCATGTTAGCCGCCAGTATGTGACATAAACCTCACAACCGCAGGCGCTGCACGACGTAAATCAAAATCATGACCTTTGGGTTTGATTTTCATGCTGTCTAAAATCGCTTCTATGAGTGGCGCGTCATCATTGGGGTGTTTTCGTAAAAGTGACATTAGATCGACTTTGTCTTCTTGCCCCAAGCATAAATACAACTCGCCTTTGCAGGTGATGCGCACACGGTTGCAGCTTTCGCAAAAGTTATGTGAGTGCGGCGAAATAAAACCAATTTTTGTATTTGTATCTGCCACTTGCCAGTAACGTGCAGGGCCGCCAGAATTGTGGGTGCTGGGGGAAAGTAAAAACTTACTTTGCAACAGTTTTAGCGTATCCGCATTGCTCACAAACGTGCTGATGCGTGTGTGGTCAACCTCACCTAGCGGCATTTCTTCAATAAAGCTGATGTCGATATTATTGTCGATGGCGAATTGCACCAAATCTCCGGCTTCATCATCGTTGCTGCCGCGCATTAAAACGGTGTTTAATTTAATGCCTTCAAACCCCGCATTGATAGTGGTTTGCAGGCCATCCAAAACCTGCTCGAGGCGGCCCGTGCGTGTAATTTGCTTAAATTTTTCAGGTTTTAAGCTATCAATTGAAATATTAATACGTTTAACGCCTGCTTTTTTTAAGGTTAGTGCTTGAGTGCTTAATTGGCTGCCATTGGTAGTGAGTACTAACTCGTTTAAGCCTTTTAAACCGCCAATTTCTTCAAACAGCCAAAGTGCGTTTTTGCGCACCAACGGCTCGCCCCCTGTGATGCGCACTTTAGTCACTCCTAAGCCCACAAACACTTTAACTAGCCTTGCGCATTCTTCCAAGCTTAATACTTCATCGCGTGGTAGAAATGTCATATCTTCTGCCATACAATACACGCAGCGGAAATCGCAGCGGTCAGTAATGGATAGGCGGATGTAATCAACCTTTCTGCCAAATTGGTCGATAAGCTTTGAAGGGAAATTAGCCATAATAAATAAAGGGTTAATATTTCTTTATTAAATTCGAATAAAGCCATATTCTAGGCGCTTTTTAAGCTTTAACAAGCCTTAGATTAGGTATATCATTATGCAATGATTACAATTCAGTAACAATTGGAGATTTGTTTGATTATAACTGTCTCAAGTTCTCAATTAGAGAAAATAGAAGCGCATATTGTAGCTCATCAAAACGTGCCTGGCGCTTTGTTGCCCTTGCTGCACGCGATTCAGGACGATATTGGGTATATCCCAGAGTCAATTTATCCGCAAATTTCAAAAGCACTTGCATTGTCAGTGGCAGAGGTGCATGGCGTAGTTACCTTTTATCATCATTTTCACATACATCCTGTCGGCAAAAGTACCTTACATATTTGCCGTGCCGAATCTTGCCAATCGATGGGCTCAGAAAAACTAGAAGCCTACGCAAAAAAAACGTTAAATATAGATTATCACCAAACTACCTCAGATAACGCGCTTACGCTTGCACCCATCTACTGCTTGGGTAACTGCGCGTTATCACCTGCGGTGATGCTGGATGAAGAAGTATTTGGTCGTGTAGATACCGCAAAACTGGATGAAATGATTGCCGAAGCGATGGCTAAATAATGTCAAATAATGCTTCGATAAAAGTATATGTCCCGCGTGATTCTAGTGCGCTATCTGTTGGTGCAGAGCGCACTGCAAAAGCAATTCAAGCCGAAGCTGATAAACGTGGCATTAAAATTGAACTCGTTCGTAATGGCTCACGTGGCATGTTTTGGATTGAGCCGCTGGTTGAAGTAGAAACAACAAAAGGTCGTATCGCATATGCGCCCGTGCAACCAAAAGATGTGGCGAGCTTGTTTGAAGCGGATTTTTTAAGTGGTGGAGCACATGCTTTAAATCTTGGCCTCACAGAAGAGTTGACTTATCTAAAGAAACAGCAGCGCTTAACGTTTGCACGCGTGGGCATCACAGACCCTGTTTCGCTAGAAGATTATCTAACGCATAACGGCTATAAAGGCCTTAAAAATGCAATAAAAATGACTGGCGCAGACATTGTCAAAACGGTGACCGATTCTGGTTTGCGCGGCCGTGGCGGCGCAGCTTTTCCAACAGGTATTAAATGGAATACTGTTTTAAACGCACCTGCCGAACAAAAATACGTGGTTTGCAATGCGGATGAAGGCGATTCTGGTACTTATTCCGACCGTATGATTATGGAAGATGACCCGTTTGTACTGATTGAAGGCATGACAATTGCGGGCGTTGCGGTTGGTGCGACTCAGGGCTATATTTACTTACGCAGTGAATATCCACACGCGCTTCAAGTACTAAATGAAGCTATTTCTAAAGCCAATGTAGCGGGTTATTTGGGTGAGAAAATTTGCGGTTCAAATCATACCTTTCACCTAGAAGTCCGCCGCGCGGCAGGTGCCTATGTGTGTGGCGAAGAAACCTCGTTACTAGAAAGTTTAGAAGGCAAACGCGGTTTAGTGCGTTTTAAACCACCTTTACCTGCGATTGAGGGTTTATTTGGCAAACCAACTGTCGTTAATAATGTCATAAGCTTAGCAACCATACCAATTATTTTAGATAAGGGCGCGCAATTTTATGCGGATTACGGTATGGGTCGCTCACGCGGCACTTTGCCAATTCAACTGGCGGGCAATATTAAGCATGGTGGCTTGGTGGAATTGGCGTTTGGTACAACATTACGTGAGTTGCTATACGATTTTGGCGGTGGCAGCTCTACAGGTAAACCCATCCGCGCTGTACAAGTGGGTGGGCCTTTAGGCGCATTTTTGCCAGAAGGCCAATTTGATACGCCATTGGACTATGAAGAATTTAGTAAGATTTGGGCGGTGCTTGGGCATGGTGGCATTGTGGCCTTTGATGACACCGTTGATATGGCTAAAATGGCGCGTTATGCCTTTGAATTTTGCGCGATTGAAAGTTGCGGTAAATGCACGCCTTGTCGTATAGGTAGTACACGTGGCGCCGAAGTGATGGATAAGATTATGTCAGGTAAAGATGTTGTGAAAAACATTCAGCTGGTGCGCGATTTAAGCGATACCATGCTTAATGGTTCGCTATGCGCTTTGGGGGGTATGACGCCGTACCCTGTATTGAGCGCAATGAACCATTTTGCAGAAGATTTTAAGGCTAAAGTATAAATTTAATCGCGAAAATGCGCGATTAGGAGCGAAAAATGGACGATATCAAATATACGCAACCGCAACATAGTAGAACAGGTTTTGATGACCAGACCGATTACGGCACGCCAGCGAGTCAATCCGATAAACTGGTTAAGCTTAATATTGATGGTCGTGATATTACAGTGCCAGAAGGCACGTCTATTATGCGCGCCAGCATTATGGCAGGCGTTAATGTGCCAAAACTTTGCGCCACCGATAGTTTGGAGCCGTTCGGTTCATGTCGTTTGTGCGTGGTGGAAATTGAAGGTCGCCGCGGGTACCCTGCTTCTTGCACAACTCCCGTAGCAGAAGGCCTTAAAGTGCATACACAAACGCCAAAGTTGGCCGATATTCGCCGCGGTACGATGGAGCTTTATATTTCTGACCATCCACTAGACTGCCTAACTTGCGCTACCAATGGCGATTGTGAGTTACAAGACATGGCAGGCGCAGTGGGATTACGCGAAGTGCGCTATGGCTATGAAGGCGAAAATCATCTTAAGTCCACTAAAGACGAATCAAACCCCTATTTTACATTTGACCCAAGCAAATGTATTGTTTGTAGCCGTTGTGTGCGTGCCTGTGAGGAAACGCAAGGTACATTTGCGCTCACTATATCGGGCAGAGGTTTTGAGAGTAAAGTGGCTTCTGGTTTGGGTAATTTTATGGATTCAGAATGTGTATCTTGTGGCGCCTGTGTACAAGCTTGCCCAACAGCAACACTAATTGAAAAAACCGTAATTGATGCAGGGGTGCCAGAACATTCTGTGACTACCACATGCGCTTATTGTGGCGTTGGTTGTAGTTTTAATGCGGAAATGAAGGGCGAGGAAGTTGTGCGTATGACGCCTAACAAAAATGGCGGTGCTAATCATGGTCACTCATGTGTGAAAGGTCGCTTTGCTTGGGGTTATGCAACACATAAAGACCGCATTACTACGCCGATGATACGTAAAAGTATTCACGATGCTTGGAAACAAGTGAGCTGGGATGAGGCTTTTGAATACGCCGCTAGCGAAATTAAACGCATCCAAGCTAAATATGGCAAAGATTCTGTGGGCGGTATAACGTCATCTCGTTGTACAAATGAAGAAGTATACGTCACACAAAAATTAGTGCGCGCCGTGTTTGGAAGTAATAATGTGGATACTTGCGCGCGGGTTTGCCACAGCCCAACTGGTTATGGTTTAAAACAAACATTAGGCGAATCCGCAGGTACACAAACCTTTGATTCTGTGATGAAATCGGACGTAATTTTTGTGATGGGCGCAAATCCAACAGATGGGCACCCTGTTTTTGCTAGCCAAATGAAACGCCGTTTACGCGAAGGTGCGAAACTCATTGTAGCCGACCCCCGTGCTATTGACCTAGCGTCAACCTCACCACACATTCGCGCTGATTATCACTTAGCACTTCGTCCAGGTACCAATGTAGCATTGATTTCAGCGTTGGCGCATGTGGTGGTGAAAGAAGGTTTGGTTAAAGAAGACTTTGTTAAAGAGCGTTGTGAGTGGGATAGCTTTGTGGCATGGCGTGATTTTGTGGCTAAACCAGAAAACTCACCTGAAGCGCTCGAAAAAGAGCTTGGTGTGCCAGCACAAAGTGTGCGAGAAGCTGCAAGATTGTTTGCAACAGCAGGTAATGGCGCTATTTACTATGGCTTAGGCGTGACCGAGCATAGCCAAGGCTCCACCACCGTCATGGGCATTGCAAACTTAGCTATGGCTACGGGTAATGTGGGCCGCGAAGGTGTTGGCGTAAACCCACTACGCGGTCAAAACAATGTGCAAGGCTCTTGCGATATGGGATCTATGCCGCATGAGTTTCCAGGATATCGCCATGTAGCCGATGATGAAACACGTGCGATGTTTGAAAAAGCATGGGGAAGAACGCTAAGCAACGACCCAGGCTTGCGTATTCCTAATATGTTAGATTTAGCCGCAGAGGGTAGTTTTAAGGCGCTGTATTGCGTCGGTGAAGATATAGCGCAATCTGACCCTGATACCCAGCACGTCACGCATGCGTTAGAAAGTATGGAATGCGTGATTGTGCAAGATTTGTTTCTAAACGAAACTGCGATGTATGCTCACGTGTTTTTCCCCGGTGCCTCTTTCCTTGAAAAGAGCGGTACATTTACTAATGCTGAGCGCCGTATTTCACCTGTGCGCAGAGTCATGGCGCCAAAGAATGGAATGGAAGATTGGGAAATTACGGCCAAACTTTCTAAAGCACTTGGTTATGAAATGAATTATGCACACGCTTCAGAAATTATGGACGAGATTGCTGCGCTTACTCCAACATTTAAAGGGGTAAGCTTTAAAAAGCTAGACGAGCTAGGCAGTATTCAGTGGCCTTGCGACGATGAAAACCCAACGGGTACACCAACCATGCATATTGATGAGTTTGTGCGCGGCAAAGGTAAATTCTTTATTACTCAATACGTGCCCACCACAGAAAAAGTCAATGCAAAATATCCGCTGATATTAACCACTGGCCGTATCTTGAGCCAATACAACGTAGGGGCACAAACACGCCGTACCAAAAACGTGGCTTGGCATGCTGAAGATATAGTCGAGATTCATCCACATGATGCTGAAGATAGGGGTATTGTAGAAGGCGATTGGATTGGAATAACTAGCCGCGCGGGTGAAACCGTATTGCGTGCTACGCTGACTGAGCGCGTTCAGCCTGGGGTGATTTATACAACATTCCATCACCCAGAATCTGGTGCAAATGTAATTACGACCGACAACTCTGATTGGGCAACTAATTGCCCTGAGTTTAAGGTAACTGCGGTGCAAGTAAACAAGGTAACGCAGCGTTCTGATTGGCAGAAAAATTACGAAGAATTCGCTGAAGAGCAAATTGAGTTCACAGGTAAACATGCTGCTACAAAATCGACTGTAGGCGTGAGTTAAGTAGTCTGAGAGATGCAGGATAATATCCGCACTTTAATCGCGTCACAAAATAGTTACGCGATTAAAAAATGGAAAAACAATCAATTGCATAATGCGAATGATTGTTTGGCGGAAGAGGTGCCAATTGCACTGGTTTACAACGGGGTCTCGCACGCAGTGATGCTAGCAACGCCGCAAGATTTAGAAGATTTTGCTTTAGGCTTCTCACTCACCGAAGGCATTCTGCAAATTAAAGGTGAGTTGTATGGTGCTGAAATTGTTGAATTAGCAGAGGGAATCGAGCTGCAACTTAATATTGCTACTGAGCGCTTTGAAAAACTTAAAGAACGAAGGCGTAGCATGGCGGGGCGCACAGGTTGTGGGCTTTGTGGTGCTGAAAATTTATCGCAGGTGATGCGCTTACCGCAAGCGAATGCAAGCATTGTGCAACATGCATTACAAAGCATTTCATGGCAAAGTGTGCAAAATGCATACAACAAAATCCAGCCGCTGCAAGTCTTGCAGCAAATGACAGGTGCTACACATGCATGTGCATGGGCAGATGTGGAAGGGAATATAAGCTTAGTGCGCGAGGACGTTGGGCGGCATAATGCGATGGACAAATTGATTGGCGCCCTAGCTAAAACACCTCCGCAGGCCACAGGGTTTGTATTAACCACTAGTCGTGCGAGTTATGAAATGGTGCAAAAAGTGATGAGTGCAGGCATTAATATGTTGGCGGCAATCTCCGCCCCTACTGGGCTTGCAGTGCGTATTGCCGAAGAAAATAGTGTCACCTTATTGGGTTTTGTACGAAATGGCACGCATGTGGTCTATGCGCATCCTGAACGAATAAATTATAAGTAGAAGATTGAAATGGAAACTGAAAAATTGATCAAAATGGCGAACCAAATCGGAGATTTCTACGAAGCGTTTCCGAATGAGACTGAAACTAGAAAAGAAATTGCGGGACATCTTAATAAATTTTGGAATTCAGCAATGCGTAAATCTATCGCGGCACATGTAGAAGATAAACAAGGCGCAGGCTTGCATCAGCGTGTTATCGAAGCGGTCCAGCAATACCTCAAATGAGTTAAATTCAACTTAATTTAAAGTCGTTATGGATTTATACAGTCAGAGTATTTTAATTATCCCACTTATATTTTTAGCGGCCTTGTTGTTTTCATCGGTTGGACATGGTGGCGCTTCTGGCTATTTGGCAGTGATGGCTATAATGGCTATAGCGCCAGCTTCTATGCGGCCTGCAGCCTTGATTTTGAACGTTTTTGTAGCAAGTATTGCGTTATATAAGTTTTACAAAGCGGGTGCATTTTCCAAAAAAATATTTTTACCCTTGGTGCTTGCTTCGGTTCCCTGTGCATTTTTTGGCGGTTTGCTCAGCTTACCAACGCAAATATACAAACCCATTATTGGTCTATTGTTACTCTATGCAGCTTGGACATTGTTGCGAAATGCAAATAAAAATGTCACGGTTGTGGAACCACCCAATACACCTATTTTGCTAGGACTGGGTGGCGGACTGGGATTGCTATCTGGTTTAACGGGCATTGGCGGCGGCGTACTATTGAGCCCAATATTGCTATTTTTTAGATGGGCAGAAACCAAAGTGGTTTCAGGTATAGCCGCTGGCTTTATCTTGGCTAACTCGCTTGCTGGCTTAATTGGTGTGCTACAAAAATCACCAAAACTGCCAGTTGGTCTGCCTTATTGGGTGATTGCGGCAGTGCTTGGCGGCTTGATTGGCGCAGAGTTTGGAAGCAAGCGCCTTGCAAATCCATCCATCAAAAGGTTATTAGCGTTAGTGCTGGTCATTGCGGGCATAAAGTTAATTTTAGACGTGCTTAAATAACCTAAAACTTTCGTGGCGCTCGCTCGCGCGTTTTCCGTGCCAAATTTGTTTCCAATCCGCACCTGGGTTCACCTTGTTGTTACGGTCGTTTTGGATTAGGTATAAATCACAATCTAGTCGTTGCACTGTCTCAAAAGGTTGTGTTTTAACATCGGTATAGTAATACAATAAATCACGCTGCGCGCCACCCATATGAGCACTCGTAATACAGGCAAATCGATTAGGCAGCGCATGCTTTAAACTGCTAAATACTTGCTTGTAGCTGCGCGCGCTGTCTATCATCGGCAACCAAAGTGTCATTAATAAAGTCCACACACATGTGATGCCGATAGCCCAGTTTGTTGCGCTGGAGCGGTTGGTATGACGAGTCCTTGTAATAGCAAGCAGCCAAATAAAACTTACCAGGCATGCGAATAAAACTGCAAAAAGGCTAAACTCTATGTCTTTTAGGCCAGATAAAAACGTGAGACGCTCTTTAATTTTAGTTGGGCTCCCTGTAAGCATAGCTAACCAACCGAACCAAACAATTCCAGTAATCAGACCAAACACAATTAATCCAAACCAGTTAAGTGCGCTTGCAGTTCCACGTTTAAGTGTTTCAATGCTACCACCTGCCATTGAAGTGAGAGGAATAAGCAATGGTAATGCAAACACTTCCTTTTCATCTGCAGCAAAGCCTAGTAATAACCAAGTTACTACAAAAAAAGTGGTAATGAGTTGGAATCTAGGCTCGTGGACGAGCTGTTGGTGATAGCGCCACCAACCCCATAAAGCCAGCGGTAGTGCGGGCCAAGCATACCAAAGTAGTGTATTTAAAAAGTAAAGATGATGTCTTTGGCCAAATTGATTGAGCGAATTCGCCCACCAAGTGTTGAAAAGCTCTGGCTGCAAATGTTGGCACATCAAGGGCCAAATGAACAAAAATGGGCTAGCAACTAAAAAGGCTATTACAAGCACTTTGGCAAAGCTTGATGTGCGCCAAGCGCTGAACATGCATGGCAAAGCTAAACTAGTTGCAACGATGATGCTAAGAGGTAACAAGCCAGTAGATAAAAAGCCTACCCCCATTCCTATGCCAAGTAAGGCGCTTGCTCGAAACGGGCGTCTTTTTGCAAGCGCAAGAGCATAAAAGCCCATGGCGATGCCTGTCAGGGCCGAAATGGCAGGCATTAAAGTGTGTGCGCTGAGTAATAAGCCGAATGAGCCAATGAAAACGAAAGTGGTTTGCCGCCCAAATCCAGCACCCCATAATTCGCGACCTGTCATGCCGATCATCAATAGGGTAATCATCATCCACACGCCGGTCGCTAATCTTGCACCATCGTGCATTGGCATGAAAAAGCCAAATAATTTAGCACTAATAGCTGCGCTTAAATAATAGAGTGGCGGGTTAGCAATTTGATTTTTGCTGGCAGAGACGGGAGCAATGATATTGCCAGTTTCTAACATTGTTTTAATAGTGCTGATGCTGCTTGCTTCGAAAGGCTTCCATGGCGCATGACCAATTAGGCCAAAAAAAAGCCAAATTGCACAGAGCACTAAAAGTAGGTGAGTTTTTGCGCGCTCACCCACCTTTGCCCTAGGCGTGGACATATTGCCTTGCCAGTCATGATCTAACTCAAACTTCATAAAATCGATTTTTTGATTGAAAACTTGCTCATTTAAGCATAAAAAAAGGCAGCGGAGCTGCCTTTGTTAACAAAAACAAGCAATTACATGCCGTATTTTTGTTTGAATTTCTCAACACGACCTGCAGTGTCTACAATTTTTTGCTTGCCAGTGTAGAAGGGGTGGCATTGTGAGCAAACTTCAATACCGATATCGCGACCACTGGTAGAGCGCGTTTTGAACTTGTTACCGCAGCTGCATGTAACATTGATTTCTACGTAATTTGGATGAATTTCAGCTTTCATTTTGCCGGACTTTCAAAATATTAAACTTAGTGAGCCGCGCATTATGAATTAAAAGACAGCTTAAATCAAGCCTAATCAATCAAACACATAACGAACTTAACAAGATTTTACTCATTAGCCTCGACGCATACTATCAAAAAAATCTGCATTGTTTTTTGTAGCCTTGATTTTATCGAGCAAGAACTCCATCGCTTCAATATCATCCATAGGGTAGAGTAACTTACGGAGCACCCAAATTTTCTGAAGCACATCTTTTTCGATGAGCAACTCTTCGCGGCGCGTGCCTGATTTGTTGACGTTAATCGCTGGATATTGTCGTTTTTCAGCCATTTTACGGTCAAGATGAATTTCCATATTGCCCGTACCTTTAAATTCTTCGTAAATCACATCGTCCATACGAGAGCCAGTATCTACCAAGGCTGTCGCAATAATAGTCAGTGATCCGCCTTCTTCAATGTTACGGGCTGCGCCGAAGAACCTTTTAGGTTTTTGCAGTGCATTCGCATCCACACCACCAGTAAGCACTTTGCCTGATGATGGAATAACAGTGTTGTAAGCACGCGCTAAACGTGTAATAGAGTCGAGCAAAATCACCACATCTTTTTTATGTTCAACTAAGCGTTTAGCCTTTTCCAGAACCATTTCAGCCACTTGCACGTGGCGTGTGGCAGGCTCGTCAAAGGTGGAAGCGACCACTTCACCTTTAACCGAACGTGTCATCTCTGTCACCTCTTCAGGGCGCTCATCAATCAGCAGCACAATTAAAATCACATCAGGATGATTCGCTGTAATGGCGTGGGCAATGTTCTGCATCATCACGGTTTTTCCGCTTTTCGGGCTTGCCACTAATAAGCCACGTTGGCCACGACCAATCGGCGCGATCATATCAATGACGCGGCTAGTGATATTTTCTTCGCCGCGAATATCGCGCTCTAGCGTAAGTGGAATTGTTGGGAAAAGTGGTGTTAAGTTTTCAAATAATATTTTGTGTTTAGTATTTTCTGGCGCTTCGCCGTTAACTTCATCTACCTTTACTAGCGCAAAATAACGCTCGCCATCTTTAGGGGTACGAATTTCACCTTGAATACTATCTCCTGTGTGCAGGTTAAAACGGCGAATTTGCGAAGGAGAAACATAAATATCGTCTGGCCCCGCAAGGTATGAAGTGTCCGGTGAGCGCAAAAATCCAAAGCCATCTTGTAGAACCTCTAGCGTACCATCGCCGAAGATGCTATCGCCTTTTTTCGCCTTGTGCTTGAGGATAGCGAATATCAAATCCTGCTTGCGCATACGGCTCGCATTTTCGATTTCGTCGGCTATCGCCATTTCTACCAATTCGGTTACGGGTAAATGTTTGAGGTCAGATAAGTGCATGAGGAACTCGCTAGAAGGGGATTACTACAGAACGGGTTTAAAAGAGCTTGGCTACTTTATTACTAGCCAAGCTTGCTAGTGCTAAATATTGCTATCAATAAAAGCCATCAATTGTGATTTAGATAAAGCTCCGACTTTGGTGGCTTCTACATTTCCATTTTTAAACAGCATTAAAGTCGGAATTCCACGAATACCGTATTTTGGTGGTGTTTGTTGGTTATCATCAATGTTCAGTTTAGCCACAGTTAAGCGCCCAGCATACTCTTTTGAAATATCCTCAAGGATTGGTGCAATCATCTTACATGGACCACACCACTCAGCCCAGTAATCAACTAATACTGGCAAAGGTGCTTGAAGCACTTGCTGTTCAAAGCTAGCGTCGCTAAGGTGGGTTATATGTTCGCTCATGTTGACCTCGTTAAAAGAAATTGGGGTGACTAAAAGTTTATATCAATCACTTATGAATGTGAATGGCTCATCAAAATTATTATATTGGGTTACTTTTTGTGTTTTAAAGTGTAGCGCTAAGGAAAGTAAGGAAGTGTGCACTAAGCAATTAACATTAGTATAACAATATAGCCTAGATTATATCAAGTCGAATTGAAAGCGCTCAAAAGTTGTTGTGCGCTCTACTAGCTTCGAAATCAGCACTTTTGTGGTTCTGTCATTGTGATTTAGCTGCAGAGCTTGACCAAGTAGATACTTGCCACGCGTTACAATAACACTTGCCGGCTGTTTTAAGCCAATAATTTCAGGAAGTAATAGGCCTTCGCTTTGATTGGTTTCATTTTCAGCTTTAACGTTAACAGAAGTGGCGCTAGGTGAAATTAGCTCAATCCCTGCATCCAATTGGTTCAGGTCGTTAATATTGGCCCAGCGCACTACGCCTAATTCCCAGTTTAAGGCATTGCTATTTTTTATTGCGGCAATATCCCCTATGTGCATTTCAGCTTGTGAGGAGTTAAACTTACGCAAAGCGTAACCGCCAGCCCCAACATTTAAGATTTGCCAGCGCGAAGGCTTCAGAGTGCTATTTGGGGTCATGAAATTTTTGAATTCGCTTCCAACTTTTGGAATAAAGTGATGCGCCGAATGCATGCCAATACCCAATTCAAGACCGTCACTTTTTTTGCTTCTTGAAAAAACGCGCTGCGGTGTTTTGCCAAAATGTTTTATGAGATGTGTCAATAAGTCTTCAAAGTGACCGCTCATCGCATCTACTGGCAGGCTGCCATCACTAGGCACAACACCGTTTTTGAGTGCTTTAAGATGGGCATGTATACGCCTTGCTAAATTGAGTGTTAGTAAAATTATGTCGGTATCAGGGTTGGGGATATCACGATTTTTTGTATAGGGCGTAGGTGGTTTGTCACCATCTAGCTCAATCAGAAATATCCCTGTTGGGTTGTCAATTAAGCCGAGCGGCCTTAACTCAGCATCAGTTGCAATATTGGCTAAGTAGGTTTCAACCTTCAAGATATCTTGATTTGCAAGACGATTCGGGTTTGCAAGCGCCATTAATAATACTTGCATGTACACTGAACAGACTGTACTTTCGTTACTGTTTGTGGCGCCATCTGCAACCGCAATTTGATCTGCGCTTTGCTGAATGGCGCAAAAGTAGAGTTGATGTAACTCAGCCCAAATGGTTGGCGAGGGTGTGCGATAGGCCATGTAATAGATGAGCGTAATCTCTTTTAGTGCATGAATCGCACGCTGCACAACTAATGCTGTCGACCTGTCATTATTTAAATTGAGAATTTTGTTTTGTAGGTCAACTAGTGCAAATTTGTAGCCCAAAGCTAGCTCATGCCAAAGTTGTTCTGCAGCACCAGCAAACGCCAATTCATTTTTTGAGATAGGAATACTGGCATTGCTGAAATGCGGTATTAAGCTTTGATAAACTTGAAGTGCTGCAGGGCGGTAAAGCTCTAAGGCATTGAGTCGGTTGGTAAACGCCACTTTTTGACTATTAAGGATTTGTAACTCTTCCACCAAGTCGCTAGCGGCGCGAATTGGGTCACCGTAAGGTAGATTTTGAATAAACTCATTGATTTTATTGGCACGTGTTTCCGCCAGCAAAATTGGGTTATCATCTATCTTGGGAAGCTTAAGGGTTAGTGGCATTATGACTCCAAACAATTGGCTTATATTAAGGTTAATTGAATCATTTGTCACCTTTGTTAACATCGTATTAAGGCTATTTGAGTTTTATGTTGAAAAAATTTGTTTTTTTGTTGAGTTTGTTTGTGTTTATTGCAATTGGCAATGCGCTAGCGGCTGACGGCTTTGAGTTAAAAGATATGGCGGGTAAAAAACATCGTTTAGAGCAATATAAAGGTAAATGGGTGTTTGTGAATTACTGGGCGACCTGGTGTCCGCCGTGCTTAGAAGAGGTGCCGGACTTGGAGGCTTTGTACGATAGTCGCAAAAACAAAGATGTGGAAGTAATTGGGGTGGTGTTTGATTATGAAAACGCAAAGGAAGTGACCGACTATATAGACGATATGCTGATGTCATATCCTATTGTGCTGGGGGGTGATGATGTGGCTGCACAAATCGGCGAACCTAGCGTATTGCCCACCACTTACATTTATAATCCGCAAGGGGTGCTGGTTAAAACCAAGCATGGCAAGGTCACCAAACAATATTTAGAGTCGTTTATTGCTGGTGACTCGCACAAAAAAAAGTGAATTAAGCGGGGATTGCTAGGATATTGCCCTCGGTGTCCAAAATATTTAAATCGTTCTCTGCTGCAAATTGCATCAGTTCTTCAAAGCCTTCGGGATTAGTATCTTTCAGTTTCAAATCCACAGCCAAGCAACGCACGCCATTCATCATTTCTGGCTTTAAATAAGGCGAGTAGCGTAATTTTCGATCAGCACCGAATGTGGCGTAACTGCTGCACATACGGTCAACCCAGTCGCTTGGCCTAAACGGCTTTCCAGCACGTGTTAGGCTTTGAATAATAATTTCTTTATGTTCTTTTGTCATCTTGGCTACCTTACTTAGTTAATATACTCGAATACTTTGACCACCTTTGTTACGCCTTCGGTATTGCTGGCAATTTCAGCTGCGGCATCAGCTTCGGCTTTATTTACAACACCAAGCAAGTAAACCACGCTGTTTTCAGTCACCACTTTAACGTAGTTGGCTTGGAATTTATTCTCAGTCACAAACTTGGTTTTAACTTTCGATGTAATATAAGTGTCATTACTACGAGAGCCAAATGAACTTTTGGGTCCAACTACCAGTTCATTTGTAATATTGCGTACATGTGTAATAGCTTTTACGGCAGACTCAGCTTTTCCTTTAGCAGCTTCATCTGGCACTTCTCCAGTAAGCAGAACATTCTCGTTGTAACTAGTTACATTTACATGTGCGTGTTCCCCTAAATTGGTTTCCATAAATTTAACGGCTTTTAGTTCAATATTCTCATCTTCCACATAAATACCAGAGGTACGTCTATCGGCTACAACTGCGCCACCAGCCGCTGCGCCGCCAGCAACAACGCCAATGCAGCCTGTGATTTGTGTAGCAACGCCTAAAGTTAAAGCGCCAGTGAAAATAAGTTTTGCTAGAAAGTTAAATTGGGAATTTTTTTGCATTGAGTTCTCCTAGTTGAAAGCCCTGAGTTGTATTTTGCGATATTGGTATTAAGACTTATTTTCTGCGAATCATACGCTTAATGTGTTTCAAAAGCATTACGCACCTATTCAATATTTTGTAACTGATTGTTACTAAACAAGATTGCATCAAAGCGGCACGCGGTATCGTCATGTAGTTGCAAATAGTGTTGCGCCGTGGCGATTAACTTTTGCTGCTTCTGTGGTGTGATGGTGGCGCCAGCGCTACCAAATCTGCTGTTAGAGCGCAATCGAACCTCAACAAATACAAGGGCGTTAGCGTCTTTCATAATTAAATCAATTTCGCCGGAGTGGCAGTGGTAATTTTGCGTCACTAATTTAAGGCCATGATTAATCAAAAAAGTTGCAGCAAGTTTCTCTGCTTCAAGGCCAGCATTGATTTTGCTCAATTTAATAGGCGTTAGTGCAAGTTTGGCTTAAAATCTTATGATGGAGAAGATAGGCATATTATACGTGGTCGCCACGCCAATCGGCAATTTGGGAGATATAACGCTTCGCGCGCTCGACGTTTTGAAAAGTGTTGATGCAATTGCAGCGGAAGATACTCGCCATACCTCGGGATTGCTTTCGCATTTCGGCATTAGTAAAAAACTC